>NZ_JASDCD010000006.1:0-207139 GCF_030408095.1 Pseudoalteromonas sp. APC 3893 | reverse complement strand
ATCTCGGGTGTAGGGAAAATCTGGCATGTTGGACAATTTAAGCTCAATAAGAATGAGTGAATTTACCAGTATTAGATCACAAATAGCATTAAATTAAAATAGATCATCAATTAAATGTGTTTGGTATGATAACGCCAATGTGATTGGTGATGATAAAACGATTCGCGATATGTCTTGGGCATTTACTGACATTACTGTAGAAAACTTAGGTATAGATTTTAACGTATATTTATCTGATAACTGGCAGGTAAACCTAGGTTATAACGAGCAAACTTTTGAACGTCAGCGTTTTGAGTCATCTCCTCGTAAACCAAGTAGCTTTATGGAAGGTGATAGTTATGAGTCACGCCCATACGACCGTTTTGATGATTGGCAATTTACCACCGCGTTTATTGATTTTATTGGTGAATTTGAAACTGCTGGCGTCCAACACCAGCTATTAATTGGTGCAAACTCACTTGATTATTACTATGGTCAGTTGCGTACAGCAAGTGATTACATTTATTACTCTGCTGGCGAGAGTGAACCGGCAAGACCTGATATTAGCTACCATAGTGATACTACAAAAAGTGAAACCGAGTATGACTATTACGGCATTTATGCGCAAGATTTAATCACTTTTTCTCCAGAGTGGCAAGTATCTGTTGGTGGCCGTTTTGATAAGCAAACACGTGAAGGGCAAAATAACGAATCATTTTTACCTAAATTCGGTGTGCTTTATCATCCAAATGTATCGGCTACTATTTATGCCAGCTACACAGAAGGTTTTGAGCCACAAAATGAAACTATCACTAACGAAGAAGATATCAACTTCGGTATGGAAATTGATGCCGTTACTTCTGAACAAAAAGAACTCGGCATAAAATGGCAACTATTTGATGACCGCTTAATGCTTAGCGGTGCCGTTTTTGATATCAGCAAGAATGGTACTCTTGTTACTGAACAACTTGATACACCTGTAGGTTCATTAACTACTGAGACTAATCAAGTGGGTGAACAACGCCATAAAGGGTTTGAAGTTGCAGCACAAGGGGCGGCAACTGATCGCTTATTTGTAATGGCCTCAACCATGTACTTAGATGCTAACTATGAAAGAGCAGACAAAGATCTACAAGGGAAGCGCCCGACTGATGCACCTAAGTGGTCAGCTTCGCTTTGGACTCGTTATGAGTTAAATGATGCAATTGCTTTTAACGCCGGCGCATTTTATGAAGGTGAGCGTTTTGCAGACAGCGACAATTTAATTACCAAAGACGCTTATACGCGTGTAGATGTGGGTGCAACTTATAAATTTGTTATGAGTAACACCGATATTAACTTACGCCTTAACGTTGAAAACTTATTTGATACCAACTACCTTGGCGGTGGTGGTACAAACAATGTAACGGTCGGCGAAGGCACTAGCTTGCGCTTAGCTGCACAGTTTAACTTCTAAGGTTAATACACCTTAAAACAAGCCCGCACTTTGCACAAAGTGTGGGCTTTTTACTTTTTATCTCATTGTATTTTTGAATTCAGCTATTTAATGATTAAATACCGCTAACGTTTCTAACAAGCCAAGGTCAATAATGAACAAACTCATCACCGGAATGCTACTTGCCAGTAGCTTTTTAGCCTCTGCCGCAGAGCCTGAATTTACCAGCAAGCAACTGCAACAAGTCGAACAATTAAGACAAAGCGCCAGCAATAGTGATTTAAGCTATCAATTATTAGAGTCACTTACTACAGAAGTAGGCCCACGCTTACCAGGCACTGAAAACGATAAAAAAGCCGTAGCTTGGGCGCAAGCTAAATTTAAAGAACTAGGCTTTGATAAGGTGTGGCTTGAAGAAGCTACGTTTCCTGAATGGCGTCGTTTTAGCGAAAATGGCAAAATCTTAACCCCTAGTGAGCAACCTCTACATTTAACTGCACTGGGCCACAGTGTCAGTACACCTAAAGAGGGCATTACCGGTGAAGTGGTATTATTTGAAACCCTTGATGAACTCATTGCAGCACCTAAAAATAGCCTAAAAGGTAAGATTGCCTACATTAATTACCGTATGAATCGTCATATTGATGGTAACGGCTACGGACCTGCCGTTCGTGCTCGCTCTACAGGCTCTGTAGAAGCCGCTAAAAAAGGCGCGATTGGTTATATGATGCGCTCTGTCAGCACGGCTCATCACCGCTTTGCACATACTGGCGGTAGCCATTACAAAGACGGTGTTACCAAAATTCCAAATGTCACTATCGCTAACCCAGATGCCGATCAAATTGCTCGCCTTATTGCACTTGATAAAAAAGTGACCGTTAATATCAATGTGCAAACAGAAGATCGTGGTCAAGGTAGGGGTTATAACGTAATTGGTCAGTTCAACGGCACACAAAACCCAGAGCAATATGTGTTGATTGGTGGCCATTTAGACTCATGGGATTTGGGCACGGGTGCGCTTGATGATGGTGCAGGAGTTGCATTAACAATGGCGGCAGCCAAACACATTAGCGAAATTAAACGCCCAAAACGCAGTGTTCGCGTGGTGTTGTTTGCCGCCGAAGAACTTGGCTTATGGGGTGCGAAAGCTTACTTTAAGCAACATGCGAAAGAGCTTAATAATATTGTTGCTGCCGCTGAGTCTGATTTTGGTGCTGATGTAGTATATGGGTTTGAGTCAAATGTATCGGCGGAGTCACTGCCTGTAGTACGTGCTATTGCAAAAGAACTCTCAGCGTTAAATGTAGAGTATATTGCAAAGAATGGTGCTCGCGGCGGCCCAGATTTAATCCCTCTTAGAAATACCGAAGGCGCAGCTATTTTTGACCTTCATCAAGACGGTACTGACTACTTTGATTACCATCACACTGCTGATGACACATTAGATAAGGTAGACCCAGAAAAGCTCAAGCAAAATACCGCGGCTTATGCTGTATTTGCATTTATGGCCGCTGATGCCAAAACCACAATTAAACCAAAGCCTGTAAAAAAATAAACTAAGTAAACATACTTTCTTACAGTTTATTGCTTTGCTTTCGCCCTTCTATGTTTTAATTTATTAAAAAAAGCTAGGAGGGCGTTTATGCTACTTTTTAATACCTGTGACTCATTATCGTCATTTAGCCAAACAACAACTTGCCCTCACTGTAAAAGCAAAAATTACCAATTAAAAAATCACAGTCGCTTCTTACGCTTTACCATTATTCCTATTATACCACTAGCGTGGCAATACCAATATCAATGTGATGATTGCCAACATACTGAGGCTGTCTCTTTGCATAAGCTGCCTCTTATTGAGTTATTATCATTAATAAAGTACTTTATTGGTTCATTGCTGTTAATTTGTATGCTGCTTTATTTTTATCAGCAATACCATGCAAAAATTAAATTGCAGCAAAGCATCATTAGCAACCCACAAGCCTATGATACATATTTAGTAAAAGCGGATAAATTTGCCCAAGAGCCACTGCGACCTGAAAACCTTAAAGTAGCGCAAGTTTTGAAATTTAATGATAAATTTATCACTTTTCAAATTAGTAATTACCGTTACAAACGCGACCGAGCTATCACTATGGCTATGCGAACCAGTTTGTTAGTACAAAGAGATTACTTTTCAGCTAATACACTCACGTTACCACGTACTGAAGTACAACGCCTGTACGACGAGGGCACAATTTATGATGTACTGCGCCCCTATGCCTACAGTTTATATGGTGGCTTCGTGATGTTTCCACCTAGACCAAAACCTTTATATGAAGGTGTTAAACTTAATCAGAATAATCAGCAAGGCATCACCTATTATAAAGATAAGCTCTATAAAGAGGCGTTCGACAGCTTTTTACTTGCCGCTAAAGAAGGCTCTCAATGGGGACAGTTAAACTTAGCGCAAATGTTCCAAGACGGCCAAGGAACAAAAATGAATACACAGCAAGCTATTTACTGGTATCAGCAAGCAGCAGCTCAAGGCAACCGAAAAGCAAAAGTTGAATTAAAAGATTTATGTAGTAGTTATGAATGCAAATAAAGCCAGCCTCATAACCCTGTGCCCTGTGCCAGTGATATTACGACACTGGCTTTTTAGCCATAACAGCTACTGCAGCATGATGAATTAACACCACAATCGCACCCGCTAGCACACCAAATACTCCATCAAATACTAAAGGGGCAATAACCTCACCTATTGAGCCTAGATTTAACAAAGCAAATTCGGTTACTGCCACTTGCCAATGATGGAACAAGCTTACGCCATGGACGAGAATGCCACCACCGACTAAAAACATGGCTACAGTACCTGCAAACGCTAAAAAGGCCATTAACCGAGGCGCACTTGCCAACAAACCTTTTCCTACAAGTTCATGAAACTTGTTACCGTTGATTTTAGATTTATTTAACAAATATAAACCCGCATCATCGAGTTTCACAATACCTGCCACTAAACCATAAACCCCGATGGTCATAATAATCGCTATAACGCTCAACACTAATGCTTGATTTAGTAAAGATGCACCAGCAACCGTGCCTAAAGTAATCACGATTATTTCTGCAGATAAAATGAAGTCAGTGCGTATAGCTCCTTTTACTTTTTGCTTTTCATACTCAACTAAATCTACGGGAGCCTGATCTTGTTGAATCACGTTTGAGCTAGGTAGCATTTTTTCTACTAACTTCTCTGCACCTTCAAAGCATAAGAATAATCCACCCAACATTAATAGAGGCGTTATTAACCATGGGAGCCAAACACTAATCAGTAAAGCTGCCGGAACCAATATCGCTTTATTTAAAAATGAGCCTTTTGCAACAGCCCACACCACAGGTAACTCACGCTCAGCACTAACACCCGTAACTTGTTGCGCATTAAGCGCTAGATCATCCCCTAACACACCGGCTGTTTTTTTGGTTGCCACTTTACTCATGGTTGCTATATCGTCTAGTAACGTTGTTATGTCGTCCAGTAACGTTAAAAGGTTAGTTCCTGCCATTTTCATTCCTCTAGCGGCAAAATAATTAAGCCTCAACATAGCCTAAACTGTTACTTTCACCAACGGTTAATTTTCGTTTGTTATCCTAACTATAAAATGAAATCAACCAAGGGCTGTTTTATGTATAAAACAATTTTCTTAACAACCAGCTTACTAGCATTAACTGCCTGCTCTGAACAAGCACAAAGCGATGTTTACTCTTGCGATAATAAACTAACAGCAACAATAACAAGTGAAGATGATGAAAATGCTAAGCTTTTATACAATCAACAACAATACCAATTAGTTAGACAACAAAGTGCCTCAGGTGTTAAATACACTAATGATGACATACTATTTTGGACTAAAGGCAATGAAGCCATGCTAATCATCGATGGCAACAAGCACCACTGTAATATGCAGTAGGCAGATAAAACAGAACCTTATATTTTATAAAAACACTGCTACACTCATTACTAAGTTGGTATTAATGAGTTTGTTATGCGAGCCGTGGCGATCAAATATAAAGTGATTTTTGCATTCTCTGCAATAGGGCTATTGATGTTGCTCAGTGGTGGCTTTTTCTATTGGTCATTAGGCAAAATAAGTACCGCTAACTCAGATATAGAAACCCTAGCAGTGCCAGTACAGCAACAAAGTAATGCCCTGCAGTTATCATTATTATCTATCACTAAATTTAACGCAGTGGCATTTAGCCAAAACACACTCGCTAAATTGCAACAAGAGCAACGCAAAGCACATGATGAGCAGCAACTATTTAATGCCAAACTCACAACCCTAAACCAAAAATTACATGATCAACCAACAATGCAAGCATTGCTTGCTAACATTGAGGGAAACTTTAATCAGCTATTAGTAGCTAGTGACACTATGTTCAGCGCTAAACAAAACGGCTTAGTTGCGACAGCTGCAGTAACAAAGCTCAGCCAAGCTTATATAAAAGATGTAACAACTCTCAGTAATAACTTACTTGATTTAGAATTACTTGAAGTTTCAAATGAACAGCAACGATTACTTGAAGCAATAGTCGGTACTGCAACACGAATCGATGACTTACTATTTACCTTGAGTAATAACGTAAAAAGTATAAAACATATAACTACCTTAAAAACTTTAGAAGAGCACCAACAAGATACTCGTTTTTTACTTGATAACGCAGATTCCAATTTTACTTATCTAAAACAACAAGCCAGTGAACTTGAAGATGTAGCCAACTTCACTTCCTTAACTTCGAAAATGAATGCATTACAGCAAAGTTTAGTCGATATTTATCAGCAGCAAATTACCATTTTAACCAGCCGTGACGATACCGAGCGCACATTCAATAATTTTCAGCAGCAATTCCAAAACACCGAAGAACTACTTATTGAGCTGAATCACCTAGCTGACAAACGGTTCGCATCTTTACAACAGGATGCACAATCAACAATTACCACAGGGTCGACACTGGTTGTTATTATCAGCGTCGTATTATTGTCTTTCGCTGCACTTATTTCTGTATTAACCACCCGTGCCATGCTTACACCTTTAAACGCAGTGAATAAAGCGCTTTCTCGCATAGCTTCGGGTGATTTATCCAAGCGTACACAGCCACGAAGCGATGATGAGTTTGGCGTATTATTAACAAATATAAATCACTTGATTGATGATTTAAGCAAATTTCTAGTCGATATAAGTGATAACGCCCACACCTTAGATCAATCCGCGATTCAAACATCTGAACAAGGGCAACGTATGACCGTGGCTGCTGCGCAGCAACTTGAGCGTATTGCTGAGGCGACTTCACTTGCGCAGAATATGCTAAACAATTCACAAACGGTTTATCAACAAGCAGATAGTACATCAAGTGAAATAGCTAATGCCTCGCAGTTTGCCAACGATGTAAATCAAATTGCAGATAGAAACAGCCAACGTATTAAAGCTCTGCTAACACGCTTAGAGCAAGCTGTACAAAGTACTGAAGAACTAGCGCAACACACTCAGCTCATTGGTGCCATTGTTGATACTATTAGCAGTATTGCAGAGCAAACTAATTTACTCGCACTCAATGCAGCAATTGAAGCTGCAAGAGCAGGTGAAAATGGCAGAGGCTTCGCCGTGGTTGCCGATGAAGTACGCTCGTTGGCAGCACGAACGCAAAGCTCCACCAACGAGATCCACACAATGATCCAAACTCTGCAACAACAAGCCCAAGCTGCGCAGCAAGAAATTAACGACGGCCAACAACAAGCCGCTGATTGCGTGGCAAATAGCAGTGAGCTAAACCAAGCAGTCGATAAAATAAAAAGCACTTTAGTCACCATAAACCAAATGAGTCAACAAATTGCCGATTCATCGCATCATCAGCTCGATAACAGTAATGAAATTAAACAAATAATGGCGACCGTAACCGAACAAGCACATAGCAATGCTGAGCATGCAGGAATGCTTGCTACGCAAAGTGAGGATGTAAATCAACTTGCACATTCACTGGCCAGTGCCGTTGAACGCTTTAAATTCTAACTATGTACTTTAGGTGACTTGCTCACTCTGAACTGGGTATAATGGGCTAAATTTAAGCTTTAAAGCGGCCCACTATGAAATACAAAGATCTTCGCGATTTTATTGAATTATTAGAGAAGCAAGGCGAGTTAAAACGTATTCATCAAGAAATTGATCCCTATTTAGAAATGACTGAAATTGCTGATCGCACCTTGCGTGCTAAAGGCCCTGCTTTACTGTTTGAAAATCCAAAAGGTCATGATATCCCAGTTTTAGCTAATTTATTTGGTACGCCTAAACGTGTAGCAATGGGCATGGGGCAAGATGATGTCAGTGAGCTTCGGGAAGTAGGCAAGTTATTAGCCTTTTTAAAAGAGCCCGAGCCACCAAAAGGCATTAAAGAAGCCCTTGGCCAAATTCCAGTATTCAAGCAAGTACTTAACATGCCTGCTAAAGAAATAAAAAAAGCGGTTTGTCAGCAAGTAATCATCGAAGGCGATGACGTTGATTTAACTAAATTACCCATTCAACATTGTTGGCCTGGTGATGCTGCCCCGCTTATCACTTGGGGCTTAACCGTCACCAAAGGGCCTTATAAAAAACGACAAAATTTAGGTATTTATCGCCAACAGTTACTGGGTAAAAACAAGATCATTATGCGTTGGTTATCACACCGCGGTGGCGCGCTGGATTTTCAAGAGTGGTGTAAAGAAAACCCTGGGCAACCTTACCCTGTGTCGGTGGCATTAGGCGCTGATCCCGCCACAATTTTAGGTGCCGTAACACCAGTACCGGATACCCTAAGCGAGTACGCTTTCGCAGGCTTATTACGAGGTAGTAAAACCGAAGTTGTAAAATCAATTTCTAATGACTTACAAGTACCTGCTAGCGCAGAAATCGTGCTTGAAGGCTATATTATGCCAGACGAAACAGCCCCCGAAGGCCCATATGGCGATCATACTGGCTATTACAACGAAGTAGATGACTTTCCAGTGATGACAGTCACCCATATGACCCACCGTAAAGACCCTATTTATCATAGTACATTTACAGGCCGCCCACCTGATGAACCAGCGATTTTAGGCGTTGCATTAAACGAAGTATTTGTGCCAATTTTACAAAAGCAATTTCCTGAAATTGTTGATTTTTACTTGCCGCCAGAAGGGTGCTCTTATCGTATGGCAGTGGTCACTATGAAAAAGCAATATCCAGGGCATGCTAAACGAGTCATGATGGGAGTTTGGTCATTTTTACGTCAGTTTATGTATACCAAGTTTGTGATTGTTTGCGATGATGACGTCAACGCTCGCGATTGGAATGATGTGATTTGGGCTATTACAACACGTATGGATCCCGCTCGCGATACTACTTTGATTGAAAACACACCAATTGACTATCTCGACTTTGCCTCACCTGTCTCTGGCCTAGGCTCAAAAATGGGTATGGATGCGACAAATAAGTGGCCAGGTGAAACCACGCGTGAATGGGGTGAACCTATTGTAATGAATCAAGAAACCAAAGATCGTGTCGATGAACTTTGGGATAGCCTAGATATTCTCTAACTCACTAGCAAGAGACTGTAAACTCACTGTGCGGATATGCTACTATTGCTCAAATAAACTGCATCTCCGCTAATTTAAGGTAAAACATGCAAACATTACATGCTGAAGTTGTTGCTATCAGCCCATTAACTGAATTTGTTCATAAAGTCGTTTTAAAACCAGTAGAAAGCGTGACATTTGAAGCAGGTCAGTACCTGCAAGTTGTTTTAGGTGAAAAAGATAAACGCGCATTTTCTATTGCTAGTCGTCCTTCACAATCTGATCAGCTTGAGTTACACATTGGTGCCTCTGCTGCTGATTCATATGCAATGCAAACATTAGAACACTTGCGTGCTGCACACCAAGATAATAGCAAAGTAACGATTGAAACAGGCCTAGGTATTTCTCAACTTCGTTTACAGTGTGAGCGACCAATTATTTTGCTAGCTGGTGGTACAGGCTTTTCTTATGTAAAATCAATGGCAGATCATTTAAGTGAGATTGGCTGCGATCGCCCAGTGTTATTTTACTGGGGTGTACGTGACGAATCGGCTTTATATGCCCACCAGGAAATGCAAGCTTGGGCCGACAGCCGTGAAAACTTTAAGTTTATTCCCGTGGTTGAAAACCCAACTGATAGCTGGACTGGCCACACCGGTTACGTACATAAAGCTGTAATGAATGACATTGTCTCGCTAGCGCCATACGATATCTATATGGCTGGACGCTTTGACATGATAGGTATCGTTCGTGATGACTTCCTAGCCCATGGCGCAATCCGCGAAAATATGTATGCCGACGCATTCGCGTTTATCAAGTAATAAGACCCGATTATTGTAAAAGCACTGCTAGGTGCTTTTACATTTTCCCCAATACTCCCTTTCTTCAGCCTAGCCATAATTCAAATAACATAATAAAAATTTAACTTTGATAGCTGAAACCTATCAACTTAATCAACATAAACAATTTCACAAAAACCTATTCCTTAACCATACTTTGTATAACTAATTCATTGGGAGAGACCCAAAATGTTAAATACAAAAGTAAAAGATTTCATGCAACACAAGTTACCGCACATTACTCCTGCAACTGAAATGACAACGGCTATTGCTGAGCTACAAAAGTTTAAACTACTAGGTGCGCCAGTATTTGATGACAACAAACGCTTAGTTGGCTTTATTTCAGAGCAAGAGCTATTAAAGCCATTAATGCAAAATAGCTACTTTTGTGACGGTGTGGTTAAAGTTGCACAACTGATGCAAACCGAGGTAGTAACGGTTAACGGCGACAGCAATATTATTGAGCTGGCTGAGCAAATGAAAACCGGTAAGCCGAAAAACTACCCGGTGGTCGACGGCGCAACTGTCATTGGTATGATTGGCCGCAGTGATATCCTAAAAGCGTTATATGATAATTACCTAAGTTGCCAACAAGAGCATTAGGCGCACACTTCTTCTGTACGCCTGGTCGCCGCTGTTATCGTGCAGCGGCAACATGCTTCAATTGCTGTTTATCGGCTTCACTAAGATAAGCAATTTCCAACGCGTTGGCTTGCGCTTTTTCCATATCTGCTTGTGTTAAACCCGCAGCAGGTGCAGCTACGTTATATTCATGTTCAATTTCAATGCCTTCAACAGCAGGGTCATCGGTATTAATACTGGCTAAAATACCATGATCTAAGAATCGTTTTAACGGATGCACGTCTAAGCTAGCGACGGTGCTGGTTTGAATATTACTGGTTAAACATGATTCAATACCAATACGTTTATCGCGTAAGTAATCCATCAATGTAGCATCTTCAATTGCTTTTACACCATGACCGATGCGATTAGCGCCTAGGTCATTAATTGCTTGCCAAATACTAGCAGCGCCCAACGCTTCGCCAGCATGAATTGTTGCCGCCAGATACGCATCACCCACTTGCTTAAAGTGATCGACAAACAACTCACCAGGGAAACCAATTTCATCCCCAGCTAAATCAACGGCTACTAAATCATTTTTAAACGCGAGTAAGGCATCAAGCTCTTGCTGACAAATTTTGCTGCCATAAGTACGCGACATAATGCCAATCAGGTTTGCTTTCACAGTACTGATTTGAGTGGCGCTTTTAATGCCATCTACCACGGCTTCAACCACACCTTGAGGATGTAAACCTTGGCTCTGCGCCATATAGTACGGGCTAAAGCGTAGCTCTACATAATCCAAACCTTGAGCCTGTGCATCTTCAATGTTCTCAATGGCTATCCGGCGACATGCATCATAATCACCTAATACTGTGACGCCCCAATCTAGCTTTTGTAAAAATGCCATGAGATTTGGTTCAGGGTCAATTACCTGAACATGAGGGGTTAATGCTTCGACGTTATCGGCGGGCAATTGGATATTAAACTGACGCCCTAATTCCAATATTGTTTGCGCTCGCACATTGCCATCAAGGTGACGATGGATATCTAGCAGCGGGAGTTTTTTATTGATCATAGTTAGCACTCAGTCTATTTAATTTTCGCGCATAATACGCACTTAAATCGGTAATTCAAGTTTAGTTGATTTTGTTTGCAATACAGAGGTCATTTGTCATGGTTAATGTAGTGCCAAATTGTTTTAAATAGTTTTTCAGCATCAATTGGTTTAGTTAAGTAACCATCCATACCAATATTAATAGCCTTTTTAATATCCTCATCATGGGCATTTGCCGATAGCGCAATAATAGGCAGCTCACTCATACATAATTCATTGCGAATTACTTTTGTCGCTTGCAAACCATCCATATTCGGCATTTGAATATCCATAAGAACTAGGTCATATTTCGTTTCTGAAACTTTTTCTATTGCCTCAAAACCATCATTAGCAATATCAGCTATGCAATCTTTTGTTTTTAAAATAGCAGAGGCAACATGTTGATTCAGAGGATTATCCTCGACTAATAACAGCTTTATTCCTGCAAATGATAAAGCCTTAACATCAACCTCATTGTGCAAAGGAGCCAAATGCTGTGCTTGTGGCAAAGGTGAATTATTAGGTAATGAAAAACTAAAAGTGGAGCCTTGACCCTGCGCACTTTGCAACGAAATACTGCCCCCCCATCAACTCCACCAACTTTTTACAGATACTCAAACCTAAACCTGTGCCACCAAACTGTCGCGATGTTGAACTATCGGCCTGTGAAAAAGGCTGAAAGAGTTGCTTTTGAGCACTAGGGCTAATCCCAATTCCGGTATCGGTAACGTTAAATATGGTACTGCTATCCTGTTGCCATACTTTTACTGTGATAGAGCCTGATGAAGTAAACTTAATCGCATTATTCAATAGATTAAGCAGTATTTGTTTTAACCGAATGGGATCCGTATTAAGTATAAGTTCAGCGCTTTTATCTATTTCAAGTTCTAAAGCCAATGATTTCACACCAACGTCAAATTGCACTAAATTCATCAACTCATCTGTCAGTTGATTTAAAGCAACCGGCTCTTGCACAAGTTCAAGTTTACCAGCTTCCATTTTGGAAAAATCTAACACATCGTTGAGCACTCTTAGTAAAACACTAAGAGCACCATCAGCTTGTTCAATATAACGTTTAGCTTGCTGCCAATCTTGTTGCTGTAATGCTAAATAATGCAGCCCTTTAATACCATTGATTGGGGTGCGAACCTCATGGCTCATATTAGCTAAAAATTGGCTTTTAATTTGGCTCGCTTCATCAGCTTTGCGCTTTTCTTCACGTAACGTACGCGTTTGCAAGGCCACTTGTTCCCTCACTTGGATATTAGTCCCCGTGACAGAAATTAAAAAAGTAATCAGCAACCAAACAAATAGCATACCTACAATTTGCGCAAGCCAGTATACAAGCCATGACTTTGGCCCCTTAGGCCCAAGTAGTTCAACCTGCCAAATACGCTTACCAATTAATAGTTGATACTCCTTAAGTAGCTCAAGCTCTTTACGAGGACTCATAAAAATAGCTTGTTTGGCTTGTTCATCAGTGACGTCATAAAAGTTTGCACTTACTTCACTATGGAGATCAAACTGTAAGCTATCTATTAGCCGAGAAAGGCTCACAACACCCACAACTAACCCTCTAAAATCACCTAAAGTATCTAAATCACCAAACACAGGAACGAAGAACAATACCGCTTTTTTATCTGGCACATTCTGCATTAGCTTAATTGGCTCACTGAGAACCAACTCATTCAGTGCTTTAGACATCAGCAGAGCTTTTCGGCGCTGCGCACTCGATGCTAAGTCAAAACCAATAATGTCCTCATTGCCAGCTAAGGGGTGTACATACCTAACGGGGAAATATTGCTCACGTTTAGCTGCTTTTTGCCAATACATTTGAGGAGACTTTTCTTTTATAAACTGAGCTTCGGCATTTTGCTGCCTCATCTGCTGTTGAAATTGCTCAACACCAGAAAATGGAACAACAGGCACCCATTCAAAAGCAATGATCTCTTTTTTATATTCAAGCTGTTGAGAAGTGAAACGTTTAAACTCGCTATAGCTAACTTCATCACCACTGGCAAAAAAGGTAGCGAGTAATGCCAAATGTCCAGAAATTTCATCTATTTTATGATTAATTTCAGATTGAATTTCGGCGACTTTCGCATTTTGCTTTTGTACGTCTTTTTCTTTTTTCACGCTTGCTGCAGCATAGAAACAAACGCTAATCACGAGATAAATAAGCAAGGAAGGAACGATAACCTGTAACCGGTGACGTATTTGCGCATAGTTAAAAGCGGCAAGTATCAGTGGTGTAAAAATTAACACCCCTATGCTATCTCCAATCCACCAAGCAATGAAGTTATCAAGAGCCAACTGAGTGGGGAGCACCTCATTGATCACAAGTAAACCAGTGCCTATACTTGCCGCGATAGTACAGCATACTGGCCCTGCCACAATTAAACTTTGTACACTGTGCTTTAACGATGATAAGTCTAAAGGGGCTTTGATCACTTTTGTGATAAGTAAACAACCTACCCAAGCTTGCAAGGTCGCAGCTAAAGATACACATAACGCTTGGAGGAATACTTGCCAATAAAGAACATCAGCAACGCCATTGAGGTGAATTAAATTGGTTAACAGTGCACCAAGCAGAACACCAAATGTAGCACGGCGGCCAACAAGCAAAAAGCTCGCAAGCGCAATACCAGAGGGAGGCCAAGAGGCAACGGCATAGCCATCAATAGCTAATAAGAGATTGCTAAAGTAACCTGTGCATAAGTAAGCAAACGCAAGACTGAAGCTTAATGTAAAAGTATTCTTCAATATCTTGGCGCTCCTATGCCTAATTAAGTAGTTATATGATTACAAATAAAGGTCGAGCGCTTTTTGTGGTTGTGCACTTTTACTATAACTAAGTTGCGCTTGCGCTAAATACTCGCGTTTATTACTTGGCGTCAATGCTTTATCAAACACTCGCGCAGCAAGGTCATACTCACCATGTGCATTTGCCAGACACGCCAATGCCAATAATAAGTCTTGGTTGTCCGGTTGCTTTTTCAGGGCATCTTGTAAGTTGGCTTGCAGTTTTAATGCATCACCCGGGGCAGATACTTTAAGTATTTGCGCAAGTTGATGCTGATCATCAGGCTTTTTCAGCATTTTTAGTAAAATCAGCTCTATTTCGCTTAAGCGCCCGCTTTTTGCCATAGCAGCTAAATATGCCGAGTCTGCTTTTGCTTTTAAGTGCTTACTTAACGATTGGTACTTTTCAGTGAGTTCAGTCTGAGCATTAAAATAAGCTGCGAATAATACATTCCATTGGCTATCAGTCAGTGCTTTTTTGCTTAATAAACGCGGCATAAACTGCTCAAGTGCAGACCATTTTTTCTGCTGTACCAGCACTTCAGCATATAACTTAAGCTCCAGCGCGCTGGCTTTTTTAGCCTCCGCTAATGCTTTTAATTCACCCGTAACAGTACTGCTATCACCACTGGCAAGCCAGAGCTTAGCAGCTTTGAGTTGATTATCAGGGCTGATATTATCTAGTTGCTCTATTGCTTTGCTAGAATCATTATTATGTAAAGCGGCTTTAGCGAGCATAGCATGGCGTAGATCTTGCCATGAATCCGTCACACGGTTGTTTGCTAATGCCAGCTCTAGCTGGTCGTAATCACCATTAACTAAACTCCAAATCCCTTGCTCAATCGCTGCTTGCTTACGCTCTTCGCTGCGGGCAAAAAAACGATGGCGAGTATTGCTGTATAAAGACCAAACATAACGAATAAGTTTATAAGTTAAATATAAACCCAGTGCGACAACTAAAAAGGTCGCACAAAAGGCAACTATTGAGCCTTCAATTGTCGTTTGATTAAACGAAATTAATACATAGCCCACTTCACCTATTAACATAGGTGATAAAGCAAGTAACACTGCAATGGCTAAAATTAGCAATATCAGGCGGATCATTGTGCCCACTCCTTGACCTGCTCGGTGCTTTGCAGTTTCACCTCAGGACTAAAGTGCATTTGCTCTTTGCTTAATTCATTCAACGCTTTGAGAGTACTCTGAGTAAGTGGCTCATCCTGTTTAAAATACTCTTTCACAATGATGTGTGCCTGACTAACAGCAGTAAAATAAATACTCGCCTGTTTGGTTAACAATGCATCTTGCGCTTGCGATAAGTACAAACTCAAACGCTGCTGAATTAAATGACGCTCTTGTTCTGTTAATAAAGGCTCAATAGACATATCTTCGCGTTGGCGAATTTTTATGAAATTGTCGGTAAATTGATGCCATGAATTAAGCAAGTTTTGCTGCCAATCACTCACGTTTTCACTCAATGCATGTTGCTCGTCTTGCGCCACTTCTTGTGGTAAAGCCACAGCGTTGAATTCAAGTTTTTCAATTTGCTCAACTATACCATGCAGCTTTAAATAAATAGCTTCAACTGGCACACTTTGCACACTACTAAGTGCTTGTAAGTCTTGATGGATTGCTTGGCGAATAGCGCCTGTTCCAGGATGCTCTGCAAGTAGTGAATCTAAGCGTGATAATACCGCACTTGCACCTTGGTAATCTTTTTCAGCCCAGAGTTTAAATTCAGCCATGCGCTGTAAGCTTGTAACCTCTTGTGGGTTTAAGCTATAGGCTTGTTGCTCTGCGCGTTGCAATGCACTGTCTAGTTGCTGCTGTGTTTTTTCACTGTTTTCGACCAGCGCCGCTGCTACTTTTTTCTCACTATTAAACAATGCCTGCTGTAGTGTTTGCTGCGCTTTTTTAACTGCATTTAATTCTTTATTTAACTGCTGGTTATCAGTCGTCAATTGATTCACTAACTGGGTGGCTTGCTGCTCAGAATTGAGCTTCTGATAGAACTGATAACCCGCTCCCGATGCCACAATGAGAGAAATAAGTAGCGCAAGGCTGCCTGTTTTGCTTATGCTTTGTTTGTTATTTGGCTGCATTGTTGATTCTTTTGTTGCAGCAGACGCAGACGACGCCTTTGTTGTTGGCTTCGCCGCTGCTGGTTTTACCTCTGCAGAGGTAGTTGGCTTTACATTTTCACTCATAGTATTACCTTGGCTGATGCAGGAATACATAGCGCTATCGCTCGCGCCTGCAGCAATGTGTATCTTTGCCGAGTCTAACTGTTGCTTAAGGTATTCACCAATTCGATTGCTCGCAACATAGAACTGACAGTGTCTTAACCATTGTAGTTGTTTTGACGAAAGTTGACGGAAAATAGCATCAACAGCCGCATTACTTGTTATGACTATACCTTCAACATCAATGCTTTGCCAGTGGTCTATCCAGTCTGTGGCATTTCCTTTAACAGGACCGCGTTGATAAACAACTAAACTATTTAAAAATGCCTCACGCTGCTTTAATGCTTGCGCTATAGTCGGCCGGCCACCTTTACCTTTGACCAAAACAATATTTTGCCCTGCCACTTGCTGCAACGACGTTAGTGCTAGCAAGCCTTCTGAATCATGTTGTTTTGGCACAGCTGCTCGTACGCCAAAAGCTTGCCAAACAGCTTCTGCTGTTTGTTCGCCTACCGCGTAAAACTGTGCTTTAGTGTTGATATCAGGCTTAAGTGCTAATAATGCAGTAACAGCATCTTGTGAAATAAAAATAATTTTATCGGCATTTAATAAGGGGGTTAATTGGGCACTATTGGGTTCAAGGGCGTTTATTTCTAGCACTGGAAATAAAGTCGCCTGATAACCCTCTTGCTCAAGTTGCTGCGCAAGACTGGCACCTTTTCCTTGTGGGCGAGTTATCAGGATATGTGGCATTTATGCGTCTCTGTATACGTCAGCTAAAATTTTATCTGCGCCCATTTCAAGTAGTTGCTCAGCTAATTGAGTGCCAAGCGTTTGTGCATCAACTGCTTTACCGCTGATTTCTGCACGCAATATTTCACTTCCATCAACGGCGCCTACTAAACCACGTAAATGAACTTGATCGCCATCAACTAATGCATAAGCACCAATTGGCACTTGGCAACCGCCTTCTAAACGACGATTCATAGCACGCTCTGCATTAACGCGAATACGTGTTTCGCTGTGCTCTAATGGCGCAAGCAATGCTTTTGTTACTTCATCATCAATACGACATTCAATACCCACAGCACCTTGACCATTTGCCGGGAGAGACACCTCTGGCTCAATAAATGCTTTAATACGGTCATGCATTTCAAGGCGAATTAAGCCTGCAGCAGCTAAAATAATTGCATCATATTGACCGTCATCTAATTTAGCTAAGCGAGTATTTACATTGCCACGTAGATCACGAATGACTAAATCTGGGCGCAGCGCACGTATCTGGCACTGACGGCGTAAACTAGAGGTACCAACAATCGCACCTTGTGGCAACTGCTCAATATTCGCATGATTATTTGACACAAAGGCATCACGCGGATCTTCACGTTGGCAAATAGTGTGCAACGCTAACCCTTCTGGAAATTCAACCGGTACATCTTTCATTGAATGTACGGCAATATCCGCACGGCCATCAAGCATTGCTTGTTCAAGCTCTTTAACAAAAAGGCCTTTACCGCCTATTTTGGCCAGTGGAGTATCTAAAATGATATCACCTTGGGTTGACATAGGAACGAGCTCAACTTGGATATCACTATGAAAATGCTCAAGTTGCGCTTTAACAAACTCCGCTTGCCAAAGTGCTAAAGCACTCTTACGTGTGGCGATGCGAACGATATTTTTGTTTTCTGTTGCTTGTGTAGTCATGAAAAGGTCCAATGTTCTTTGCTAATCAAAAAATCGTTTAATCAGCTAAAATGCGAAATTCTTTTTGAGCAAGTAAATGGTCTTGTTCGTCAACCACGTCAACACGCCATTGTCCGGTTTGCTCAGGTAAAATATGTTTATTTGAATAAGTACGATAACGCGGCGAGGTAACATTAAGCTCAATACTTGCCATTACTTGGTTTTCATAACGCCAAATATGCCTAATTTGTTGACCTTGTAAGTTTTTCAACTCACTAAAAAAAGCCAAACTCTCGGTAAATTCAGAGAAGCGAATATCCGCTTTAAATACATTTACAGGTTCACGCTCAACCACATCTCGAGTCAAAACTGCGCGGCTTACTTTGTCAGTATCTATTTTAGCACCTAAAGCAACGCTGGCAATATGAGCTGTTGCGGCAAAGTTATCTTGGCTTGCATTTGCTTGCGCAACCTCAAGATTTTGCTCAATGGGTTCGGGTTCTTCAATGACAGCTTCATCTTGTGAAGAGTTGGCTTGCAGTGAAATTTCAGGCACAGCTTCAACCGTAGTATCGTTATCAATTACAGTTACTGGGGCTTGAGGCGAATCTAGAGGCTCTGAGGCCTGTGCATCATGCTGAGCAATGAGTGACTCATTATCCTCTTCCTCAATTACTTCAAATGCTGAAATAAACTGGGCTGGTTCATCAGTGGCCGAATCGTTTTGTTCAGCATTAACAGAACCCATAAGACTATATGCAAAAACGATCAACGCCAGACCAACTAGTAACGCAACAGTTACAATTCGTCGCCAATGCCATTGATAAGTTACCTCGGGCACCGCAGTGCCTGCGCTTCTATTCATATTTGCAGTGATCACGATCTTTTGACTCATAATAGCCTCAATGCTTTAAAATAATTAATTTAAGCGAGCAATTAACCATTGGCGAATCGCCATAAGTTCTTCCCCACAGACCTGATGAGCCATAGGGTAATCTTGCCAACTTACATCCATGTTATGCGCTGATAAAACATCAAACGCACTTCGGCCCGCACTATGTGGCACTACATCATCTTGGCGACCATGAGCCATAAATACAGATAAACCCGTTTGCAGTGCTTCTTCGGTCAGCTTCTCTGGTACACACATATAAGTAGAAAGAGCCATTACACCAGCAAGCTTTTGCGGCAATCGCGGTGCTAAGTGTAGTGAAATTACACCACCTTGTGAAAAGCCTGCCAAAATAATTTTATCAGCAGCAATGCCATTATTAAGCTCTTGCTTAATAAGTTGCTCTACTTTAGCAGCAGATTCACGTACACCGGCCTCATCAGCACGCTTGTCTAAATCCATTGATTTAATATCGTACCAAGAGCGCATTGCCATGCCACCATTAATTGTAACAGGCTGTACAGGGGCATGCGGAAAAACGAACCTGATACCAAGTTTTTCAGGTAGTGCAAGCTGTGACGCAACAGGCAAAAAGCCCTCTCCTGAATCACCTAAACCATGCAGCCAAATCACCGTGGCTTTATGTTCACCTTTTGCTGGGTATTCTACAAACTCTAAACTCATAGTTCTGATTGCCACTCAACTGTTTGACCTGCTTGGCGCGTTGCTGCGTCATTCATAAACTGCCAAAACTCTGCACCGGAGCGGTTATCAATCCACTTATCACCTTGTAATTCAAAGTGATGACCATTAAATTTAGTTGCTACCCAAACTTGATGTAAAGGTGCCTGCTTGTTGATCACTATCTTAGAGCGATCAGCAAAAATAATTTCTAAAATACCTTCTGCTGATTCGTAATCTAGATCCGCTTCGCAATCATCAACCTGCTCTTCGATTGTGAACATAAGTGCTTCGGCTAATTGGTGATATTCATGGTCTGTCATTGTTATTTCCTTAACGGCATTAGGTACAATTTACATGCAGATAGTGTAACAGGAATAAAATCATCCGCGAATAGCTGCATTTTTTAGATATTCTGTTAATCTGCGATTATAAAGCCAGCAACGCGATTAATCTAATGAAAGAGATGCATCTTAAACAATTAAAACAACTTTCCCCAATTGCTGTACTACTTACCACACTCGCTGGTTGTGGGCAAAGCGGCCCATTGTATTTACCCGATGAAAAAGTAGAACCAAATCAACAACAAAAGCAAGCTTCAACTGAAGCAGTTAAACCATCATCAACAACCGAATCGAAACAGGACCAATAGATGGATTTTTTTGACTATAAAAATAACCAGCTGCATGCTGAAGACATCGCTGTCAATGAATTGGCAACACAATACGGTACACCATGTTACGTGTATTCACGTAAAACATTTGAACGCCATTATCTTGCCTTTGCTGAAGCTGCTAAAAATCATAAAAACTTAGTGTGTTATGCCGTTAAAGCAAATTCTAATATAGCCGTATTAAATGTATTAGCGCGTTTAGGCTCAGGCTTTGACATTGTATCTAAAGGTGAACTAGCTCGTGTAATTGAAGCCGGTGGCGATGCCAAAAAAGTGGTTTTTTCTGGGGTAGCAAAAACCGCAGATGAAATAGCTTACGCACTTAAGCTTGGCATAAAGTGCTTCAACGTTGAGTCTGTATCTGAGCTTGACCGTATTTCACAGGTTGCGACAGAACTTGATCTAATTGCACCTATTTCAATTCGTGTAAACCCAGATATCGACGCTAAAACGCACCCTTATATTTCAACAGGGTTAAAAGAAAATAAATTTGGCATAGATATTCTTACCGCTGTGAGTGTGTATCAATATGCAGCCTCGTTACCTAACCTAAAAATTACCGGCGTGGATTGCCACATAGGCTCACAACTTACCGAGATTAAACCATTCTTAGAAGCTTTAAATAAAGTATTAGCACTGATTGATGAATTAAAAGCAAACAGTATTGTACTGAGCCATATTGATATTGGCGGCGGCTTAGGCGTACCATACAATGGAGAAACACCTCCACACCCAAGTGAATATGTAGCGCATATCACTGAACGTTTAGCAAACTACCAAGATTTAGAGCTTATATTTGAACCAGGCCGCGCTATTGCTGCAAACGCCGGTATTTTGGTCACCAAAGTTGAGTTTATAAAGCAAAACCAAGATAAATATTTTGCCATTGTGGATGCTGGCATGAACGATATGCTGCGCCCATCACTTTACCAAGCATGGCAAAATATTGTGCCTGTTTGCCCACACAGTGATAATACGCCAACTAATAATTTCGACATTGTTGGACCAGTGTGTGAAACCGGTGATTTTTTAGGCAAAGATCGTATGCTAGCCTTAAAGCAAGGCGACTTACTAGCACAACTTAGTGCTGGTGCTTATGGCTTTACTATGAGTTCAAATTACAATTCACGCCCCCGCGTTGCTGAGATAATGGTAGATGGCGAACAAAGCCATTTGATCCGCGCCCGTGAAACCGTCGAAAGCTTATGGCAAGGCGAGAAAATTTTACCATAAACTTTTTGTAACCCGGCTGCTCTGTGGCATGATTAGCGCAGAGCAAATCCGAATTAGAGCGCTATGTTAGTTAATTTTTCTAAAATGCACGGCCTAGGCAACGATTTTGTTGTAATTGATAACATTACACAAAACGTTTTCTTATCACGAGATCAAATCAAAAAATTGGCAGATCGCCATTTTGGCATTGGCTTTGACCAACTGTTAATGGTCGAAGCGCCTTATTCTCCTGACCTCGATTTTCATTATCGTATTTTTAATGCTGACGGCAACGAAGTGGAACAATGCGGTAACGGAGCTCGCTGTTTTGCGCGCTTTGTACGCATGAAAGGCTTAACCAATAAACACAAGGTAACGGTTTCTACCAAATCAGGTAATCTTACTCTTTATATTGAAAAAGATGGGCAAGTCACGGTTAATATGGGCCACCCAAATTTTGAGCCAAATAAAATACCACTCAAAGCCAGCAAACGAGAGCTTACCTATATTATTCGTGCTGAAGAACACACTGTATTTAGTGGTGCCGTTTCTATGGGTAACCCTCACTGTGTGTTAGAGGTCGATGACATAGAAACCGCTGATGTAAATACATTAGGACCATTACTTGAAAATCATGAACGTTTTCCGCAGCGTGTAAACGTGGGCTTTATGCAGGTGATTTCGCAAGAACATATTAAACTAAGAGTATGGGAGCGCGGTGTCAGCGAAACCCTCGCCTGTGGTACTGGTGCTTGTGCAGCCATGGTTATTGGCCAGGTTCAAAGCAAGTTAGCCACAACGGTACAGGTTGATTTACCTGGTGGTAGTTTACAAGTTCGTTGGCAAGGTGAAGGTCACCCAGTAAGAATGACAGGCCCTGCAGAGCACGTATTTGATGGACAAGTTGCCCTATGAGTAAAATAACCAAACAACAAGTTAGCGACTTTCTAACTGAAAATCCGGATTTTTTACTGCAAAATCCTGATCTTTTAGCACAGCTTGAATTACAGCAACATGCTCAAGGCGCAACGTCTTTAGTGCATATTCAACAACGCCAGTTGCGTGAACACAATACCAAGCTAAAAGCGCAAATTGAGCAACTGATTGAGCAAGCAACTGAAAACGAGTCTATCTATCGCTTATTTAGCCAATGCCACCGTCAACTTTGGACTAATTACGATTTTAAAACCTTAGCTACTAACTTACGAAATATTATTTGCACCAACCCTGCAATCAGTGAGTGTCATTTAGTACGCTATGAAGCTAAATATGATGCACTAATCGAACATCGCCTAAAAGACACTGGCACTTACCTTGGTCGAGTTAGCCAACAGGAGCGAGATTTATTATTTGCTGAGCAAACTCAATCAACTGCTTTGTACCTAATTGGCAACAACCAACATCCAGTTGCAATTTTAGCTTTCGGCAGCCTTGATGCGAATCATTTTGAACCCGCTAAAGACAGCTTTTTTGTACTTGAGTTTGTACGCTCTTTACAGCTTAGACTACTGGAATTAAAACTGGAACTAGCATGAGCGAGGAGCAACCTCCTGGTTTAGAGCAACTAACAGCGCAATTGAGCGAACAATGGCTCACTCCAATCCAGCTGTTTAGTGATTACTTACGGTTTGAAAAGCAATACTCTGCGCACACTATTACCCAATATACTAGCCAGCTACAATTTGCCGCACACTATTTTAGCAAGCTATGTGATAACTGGCAGGACGTAAAAGGTGAACATATTCGCCGCTACAGCATGGCACTGCGCAGCAAACAACTCAGCGGTAGAACAATTAGCCTAAAACTCAGCTGCATACGTAGCTTGTATAAATTCCTTAAGTCTAAAAACATTACCCAGCAAAGCCATTATCACAACCCAGCAGAAGCGATAAAAGGCCCAAAATTCGCGAAACCCTTACCAAAAAGTCTCGATGTTGATCAAATGGCCCGGTTATTAGAAATTAATGACGATGACCCCCTCGCTATCCGCGATAAAGCAATGATGGAATTAATGTATTCATCAGGGTTACGCATTAGCGAGTTAGTTGGCGCTAACATGCATGATATTAACCGCAGCGAAGGTGAAATACTGGTGCGCGGTAAAGGCAATAAAGAACGCTTATTACCTGTGGGCGGCAAAGCCCTTGATGCATTAAATTACTGGTTAAAGTTACGCCCGCAATTTGCAGGCCCTGATGAGCCAGCCGTGTTCGTCAGCAGTAAAAAATGCCGAATATCAGTGCGCCAAGTACGATTACGGATGCAACAATGGGGTATTAAGCAAGGTATTAGCAGCCAAGTGCACCCGCATAAACTGCGTCACTCATTCGCCTCACATATTCTTGAATCTTCAGGCGACTTAAGAGCCGTACAAGAACTTTTAGGGCATAGCAGTTTGTCTGCGACACAAGTGTATACCCATTTAGATTTTCAACATTTAGCTAAGGTGTACGATAACACTCACCCCCGCGCTAAAAAACGCCAGAATACCGATTAAAAGGAAATGTATGATCCGTTTTAACCGTGCTATATCACCCATAAAAGTATTGAGTTTTGATTTAGACGACACGCTTTATAACAATCACCCTATCATTAAAGCCGCGGTGCAAGCACAAATTGATTACTTAAACGCGTTACCTGACTGGCAAGCTCAAGGTAAACAATATTGGCAACAATGTAGAGAGCAAGCTGTGCAGCAAAACCCAGCGCTCGTTGATAACGTAACCCAATGGCGAAAAGACACTCTACAATTAGGGTTAGCAAAACTGGGCTACCAAGGCGAGCAACTTAAGCTGCATGCCACTGCTGCATATAAAGCCTTTGCTGACGCTCGCAGTCAAATAACCGTAAGTGATGATGTTTTAGAACTACTCTCACAACTTAGTAAGCATTATCGTTTAATTGCTATTACGAATGGCAATGTTGAAATAGAGCGATTTAATCTAAATGGCGTCTTTGAACTGGTACTACAAGCCGGAATACATGGCAAAGCAAAACCCCACCCAACCATGTTTGAACAAGCTTGTTCGCATTTAAGCGTAGTACCTGATCAAATTTTACATATTGGTGATAGTTTAGATACTGATGTGCACGGCGCTCATAACGCTGGCTGTCAATCTCTGTGGCTAAGCGATCAACCTACACAATATGCTTACCGTGGTTTACCTGATGTAGAAATAACAAATATTCACGCGCTTAAATATTTTTTACGGTAAAGGAGCTAAATATGGGCTGGAGTTATTACACTAAATTAATTAGTTTTTTATTATTACTCTCAGTTGCACTCAATGCCTATTTACTTTGGCCTAAACCAACTAAAACGCAGGCGCAAACTGTTACATCAACTAAAACAAAACCGATACTAAAACGCAGTGTAGAATCAACCAGCCCAGAGTACCAACAGGCCATTAACCAGTTCCAAAAACGACAATTTACTGCAGCTGTAGCAAGCTATCAACAACTGAACAACTCACACCCTCTAGAAGCTGAACAGCTTTATTTTAGTTGGTTAGACACACTTGATAGCTGGCTGCTTAATAATGAACTAACAATCAGTGAAGCCTTTTTATACGCATTTTTAAGCAGTTTTCCCTATGATATAAAAATGCTGCAATTAGAGGTTGAGCGCTTAGTTAAAAACCAGCAGCCTCATCAAGCTATCGTGGCACTTTTTACTCTACAACCTATGGCGAATGAAGCAGAGCAAGCCGCTATCTCGATGCGTTTAACGCAATTAACTCAAACCCAAACAAAAACCCTAAGTAAGCGAGAGGCATGGCAAGAAATAGTTAATCAAACAGCTGTGTGGCTAGATTACAGCAGTGAAAATCCCTATCACTTAATGGCACAAGCCAATGCATTTTATCAACTGGGTGATTTAGTCAGCGCGCAGAGCAACCTAGATAGGCTAGATGAAGAGCACCCGCTCAAATCCCAAGCAAGTGAACAACAAGCTTTAATTAACAATTTTTATTCAGAAGTCGACTTAGTACCACTGACTAAACACGGAGCACATTATTTACTTGATATTACCGTGAATGACGCACTAAATACGCAATTAATGATTGATACCGGCGCCAGCCTCACCGTTTTACCGCAAACAGTGATTGATGCTCTTTACCCAACGCCTGAATATTTAGGCACCATGATGGTAAACACAGCTAACGGAAAAGCCACTGCACAGCGCTACCGCATTGAATCAATTAAAATTGGTCAACAAGTACTAACTAATTTTGATATTTTAGCAATTAGCCAACATTCAGGGCACGGCTTACTAGGGATGAACTTTTTGCAGTATTTTAAATTTCATATTAATCAACAAACAAATCAGCTAGAGTTAGACAAACAATAAATTAAGGATAGCTATGAACCTCAACGATTTTCTCAGCAATTTAGCCAATGACCCGCAAAGTATTGCATTTACCGACACAATGGCTGCGATTGATAACAACTACACATTTACGCCATCAGGTTTTAATAATCATGGGTTGGTCAGTGGTGCTAATGAAA
This sequence comes from Pseudoalteromonas sp. APC 3893, assembly GCF_030408095.1. Taxonomy (NCBI): domain Bacteria; kingdom Pseudomonadati; phylum Pseudomonadota; class Gammaproteobacteria; order Alteromonadales; family Pseudoalteromonadaceae; genus Pseudoalteromonas; species Pseudoalteromonas sp. APC 3893. Next base: position 181,033 of record NZ_JASDCD010000006.1, on the reverse strand, counting down.
ATAATGGTTCATGTAAAATCTTTGCCTTCGCGAAACTAAATCAGCTTAGCAAACAAAATACCTTAGATTGCTTTGGCGCTTTTTATCGCGATGAGGTCTTAGGCAATCCAGATGGCGAAGACCACATGAATATTCGCACTTTTATGCTTGCGCCAGAAGCTACTCCATTTTTAGGGATCACTTTTGATGAAAAGCAGGTCCTTGCGAGCAAAAATTAAAGTACTTTCTCCATAAAGTAACGAGTACCATCGAGTGGGTAGTCATCCATTTGGTATTTACAATACCCAAACCACCTCAAGATGCGAGTTTCAGTTGGAATTAAAAGCGATTTAGGCAAGGCATTGATTGCAAATAATAGTGGTTCTATTATTAAAATCAATAACGCAGTATAAATCTCTTTTAAACCAACCCATTGGGCGCTTCACAGGAACTTACTCTCATCGTTGTTCCTCCTTAAAAGGGATGGCCATTCTTGCAAAGTAACGCCTTGATATTAAGCCCCTGTGAAACGCTGAATTCTGCATCTTGAGGTGGTTTGGGTATATATAGCCGTTTTTTTCGTAAAACGGCTTCGCTTGAAAATCTAGCGTATCAAGCTGCGCAACAATTGCACCGTGCTCTACAGCGGCTAATTCCATTTCATTCAGTAGCTGCTTGGCAAAACCACAACCTCTAAATCTCTCATCACACCAGAGCCAACTGATTAATAACCAATTACCAAAAACGTGCCCTGAAATTCCTGCCACCAAGTCCGTTTTTTCAATTATCTTAAAGCCCAAAGGAATGCGCTCTGCATTAAAATGTGTGCTGTTGAATGCGACTATTTCTGAGCGTAGCTGAGCACTTAGCTCAATGGAATCGTCTTTAACTAAGGTATACATTTAAACCTATAAAATCTTAATCTCAGTACAAATGGTTTTTCCCATAAGGAACCTCGAGCATATTACTTTCAGCTTTTTCAGGTTGACCGCACATTTCATCATATGCACTGGTATGGCGTAACACCATTTGCACGTAGCTTAAATGCTCTAATCGCTTTTGAATATGTAATGGGCTCAGGCCACGAATAAACTCACCGTGCTCATCTGTGACATAATATTCCACATTATTGATCATTACAGAAACCTGATAAAGCGCCATTTCAAGTGAGTGAACGATCACTTTTTGGATAGGCTGGTGATTACCCAACTCTGATAATTTAATCGCCATAGTCTTACTCTTTTGCAAAGTATAGTTAGGCTCAATACGTGGCTTTGTTATACTTTGATCAATTAAAATTCTTAATAACACTTATGACTGACAAAATCCGTCTTGCCAAATACCTCGCCCACGCGGGCTTATGCTCTCGCAAACAAGCATCGAGACTCATTGATCAAGGCGTAGTCACAGTAAATAACCGTGCGGCAAACCATATCGATCATGTTGATGATAATGATTTGATTCTGGTTAATGATTGCCGAGTACAAGGCAAAGCAAAACACGTCTATTTTGCTTACCATAAACCCATAGGTATCGACTGCAAACTAAATAAAACCGACCCCAGCAGTTTAATCCACCACTTACCTAAAACAACACGTGTTTACCCTATCGGGCGATTAGATAAAGACTCAAGAGGCTTACTTATTTTGACCAACGATGGTGAATTTTGTAATCAACTCATTCACCCTGACTTCCACCAGCCCAAACGCTATATTGTTAAAGTAGATAAACCACTGGATGATAACTTTTGCCACAAGATGGCAAGTGGAGTCCCTGTTGATAAACAAATCACCTTACCTTGTATTGTAGAAAAGACCGCAGATGATCAGTTCACTATCATCTTAAAACAAGGGCTAAACAGGCAAATTCGTAAAATGGCACATTACTGTGGTTATCGGGTTATTGATTTATACCGTGAACAAATTAGTGAGCTTAATTTAGCGACTCTCAACCTTGCTGAAAATAGCTACCTTAAAATTAGCAAATCCGACATTTTAAAAAATTAATCACTTTTTATACAAAAGCAGTTGCAAAAACTGATTACAAGTGTAATCCTAAATAAAAGATTACACTTGTAGGCAACACCTTCATGATCGAATTATCAAAAGCAGAATTTGAAGTGCTTGATGCACTTTGGCAAGACTACCCAGCAACAGCAAGTCAAATCATTGCACGCTTAAGCGATGAAAAGCAATGGCATGAAAAAACCATCAAAACATTACTAGGCCGTTTAGTTAAAAAAGGTGCACTGAGCTTTGAAAAAGAAGGCCGCCAGTATATTTATAGTCCTTGCATGGAGCGCGCTGAATACACGTTAAAAGAAAGCCAAAACTTTATAGAACGTTTTTTTAGTGGCCGTATAGCACCGCTGGTTAGTGGCTTTGCTAAGTCCGAACAGCTTTCTCAACAAGACATCAACGAACTTAAAAAAGTGATTGATGACTGGGAAAAACAACAAAAGTAAGGGCCCAACCATGTTAGAAAGCGCGTTTAACTGGCTTATTGAGCAGCAGCTATTAGTAACCACTTTAATTCTGAGTTTACTCATTCTAGAGCGCTATTCATTAAAATGGCTTAGTGCAAATTTTGTTTATAAATTATGGTTATTGGTGCCGCTTTCACTGCTACTGGTTAACTTACCAGAACATTATAAGCCAATTCAAAATACGGCAATGAGTACGATGTTGATTACACCGAATCAACATATAAACAGTCACTTCAGCATTAGCTGGGTATTACTGTATACCATGGTATTTTGCTTTTTAGCGGTAATCGCGGTTATGACACACAAGCAATTTATAAAACAGCTAAAACTGGCTCCTTTGCATAATAAGCAATTAGCTGAGCAAACCCCTAATATTGCGCTATTGCAAAGTGACACGGTAAATACACCGATGGTAATCGGCCTATTAAACACACAACTTGTACTGCCAACGGGATATTTACAAAAAACGGACCCTGCATCTCTTGCATTGATAATCGAACACGAACAAGTCCACATAAAACGCAGAGACAACTTACTTAATATGGTGTGCTTATTAGCCACCCTCATATTTTGGTTTAACCCTATTGCATGGCTTGGTTACATGAGCTTTCGTCGCTTACAAGAGCTCTCATGCGATGAAACCGTACTTGCGACAAAGAATACACGCCAACGGATTTTATACAGCAAAGCCCTCATTAATTGCGCGGCTAATACCCGCACAGGTTTGATGGCCTATTCACACTATGGAGATAAAAACACGATGCTTCAACGACTCAAGCAAATTAAACACAACGGTAATAGTTCATTCGTTGCCAAGGGGGCATTACTGATTTTTGCCGCAGGCATGCTCAGTAGTTTTGCCAGCGCAAAACAACCAGAAGCCAAAACAGACAAACATTCAATTTCGCCTATTATGAGAATTGAACCTGTTTACCCTATCGAGGCAGCAAAGCAAGGTATTAGTGGCTCAGTGGTTTTGAAATACGATATCAGCCCAACAGGAAAGACTGAGAACGTATCCGTTGTTAATGCAAAACCCGCAGGTGTATTTAACCGCGAGGCAAAAAAAGCATTAATGGAATGGCAGTATAAGTCTTCAAACACAGGCTTCAAAGATGTGTTAGTGCAATTAGACTTCGCCATAGATAAGCATTATAAATCAGAAGATCTCATTGAAAAAGTGACTGTTGCTGCTAAGTAGGCATTCGAACCAGAAGACCCTAAAGCAAGCGCCTTATTTAAGCCGCTTGCTTTGGCGTTTTTCAATTCATAAAAAATTAAATAAAAAAGCCGCCATTACTTATCAAGCAATGGCGACTAACAATAACATCAGTTTCACTATAGCTCAGTATCACCACTTTGAAACTGTGACAAATTGTCGCAGCTGATATATTTTCATCTTACCCATTATTAGTTCGCAATCTATCTACTCTCCTGATAATTTAGCTTTCTCTTAAATACACTGTATTCATTATGACTTGGATATTTTTTACTTTTTTAGCCGCCTTTATGCAGGCATGGCGAAATGCTCTGCAAAGTAAGCTCAGTACTGATATGAGTTTGGCGGGTGTTACCCTCTCTCGATTTATTGTAGCCAGCCCCATAGCTGCAATTTACCTTTATTCTTTGTATCAATATCAACCGGCTTCCTTTCCTAGTTTTAATCATAAATTTTGGCTTTTCATTCTTGGCGCTAGCTTTATGCAAATTTTAGCTACAGGGTTAATGGTTAAACTCTTTAAAATGAATAATTACGCTGTCGGTGCAGGTCTTGCTAAAAGCGAGGCGCTCGTTGCAGCTATCTTAGGCGTATTATTTTTCGGCTCAACACTGAGTTTACTTGGTTGGCTTGGTGTATTTATCGGTGCAATAGCGGTGCTATTACTTAGTGGCATTGCCAAGGTTAAACAGTTTAACTTAACTACGGCATTAATCGGTTTAGCGTGCGGTAGCTGCTTTGCTTTGACATCTTTATGGGTGCGTGAAGCCAGCTTAAATTCAGGCTTACTGTTTCCACATTCGGCAGCATGGGTATTACTGTTTGTCATTGGTCTGCAAAGCTTGATATTACTCGTTTACCTACTAATTAAAGAGCCGCAAACAATTAAACAGATGTGGCACTACAAAAAAATGGTTTGTTTAGTCAGCTTTTTTAGCTGCATAGGTTCGATTGGTTGGTTTAGCGCAATGAGTTTACAGCATGTGGCGTATGTTAAAACGCTTGGTCAGGTAGAGGTATTTTTTACTATGCTAATTGCTGTACTTTGGCTAAAACAACCTCTTAAACGCCAAGACAGCGCAGGGCTTTTATTAATTGCCATTGCGGCAATTTTAGTGATGCTGCCAGCATAAATAGGCGGTTATCAAAATAACCGCTTATTAAGTATTAATGACTAATTTTCAAAGTGATCACACCACTTATAATCATGAGTACACCCGCAATACGGCCGAATGTCGCGGCATCGTTATAAAATAAAATACCTACTAGGAATGTACCTGCGGCACCAATCCCTGTCCATACGGCATATGAAGTGCCCATAGATATATCACGCTGGGCGAGCCATAACATAAAGCCGCTAGCGACCATAAAAGCAACCGCAATACCAATCCCCAACCAGCGATTCTCGCCCTCTTGTGACATTTTCAAACCAACTGGCCAACCTATTTCAAGCAAACCCGCGATAATCAAATAAATCCACGCCATTAATTTTCTCTCTTTTTCAATATTACATCATACAGATCTTCACGACGATCTTTTAAGTTACGCACCGTACCTTCGCTATGAAGAATTTTCAGCTTATCCATATCCAAATCACTAAACAACAACATTTCAGTGTTTGGTGTGGCTTCGTTTAAAGTGGCATCATGCGGGAATGAGAAATCAGACGGGGTTAATACCGCTGATTGCGAATATTGTACATCTAAACTTTCTACCTCAGGTAAGTTACCAACAGAGCCTGCTATTACCACATAACACTCATTTTCAATCGCACGCGCTTGCGCACAGTGACGCACCCGTAAATAGCTATTTTTGGTATCTGTCCAAAATGGTACAAATAGAATGTCTAATCCTTGCTTAGCTAAAATTCGCGATAACTCAGGGAACTCAACATCATAACAAATTTGAATACCAACGCGCCCTGCGTCAGTATCAAATACGGCAATTTTATCACCCCCTTGAATCACCCAGTCATTTTGCTCATGCGGTGTTATATGAATTTTACGCTGCTCATCAATTTTACCACTGCGGTGACACAAGTAACTCACATTATAAATTTTATCGCCTTCAGCCAGGGGCATAGAGCCAGTTATAATATTTGCATTATATTCAATCGCCATACGTGACATCGCGTCACGGAATGTCTCTGTATATTCGGCTAAGTAACGAATTGCTTCGGTTTGATTGCTTTGTTCAGTCAACCCCATTAGCGGCGCATTAAAAAATTCAGGGAATAGAATAAAATCACTTTTATAATCAGAAACCGTATCAACAAAGTATTCGACCTGCTTTAGCAGCTCATCAACTGACTCCACACACCGCATTTGCCACTGTACCGCTCCAACTCGCACAATTGACTTAGTCGATTCAAGTACTGTATCAGTGGGTTCGAACATGATGTTATTCCACTCAAGCAAGGTGGCATAGCCTACTGACTCTTGATCCTCAGGCAGATACTTTTTGAGTAACCGTTTTACTTGAAAGTCATTCGATAATTGGAAGCTCAAAATAGGGTCGTATAATTCTTTATGATCAACCTTTTCGATGTACTGCGTCGGCGTCATCTCACTGCTATAATTGTAATAACACGGAATACGCCCCCCAGCTAAAATGGCACGTAAATTATACTGACGACATAGCTCTTTACGAGCATCATAAAGCCTACGCCCTAAACGCATTCCCCGGTGGGTGGATGAAATAACCACGTCTAGGCCGTATAATGCATCCCCTTCTGGATCACTAAATACGCGATCATGGCCATCAACAATATCTTCATAAGTATGTGGATTTGAAAACCGCCCGTAATCTACTTGCACACTCAACGCAATACCGACCAAGACTCCGTCGTCAACCATACCTAATTGACCTTCAGGAAATTGATCAATTAATCTAAAAATAGTGTGAGTTGGCCATGCCCCCCCCAGATCGGGATAGGCTTGATCCATTAAGGTCTTAATTTGTGGGTACTGCTCTTTGGTTAAGTTACAAATTTCTAAATGGGTTTTTTCTGCCGACATACACAACTCCTTGAGGTGCAATACATAGTTATTTTGCTTACCTGTCATTTAAACAGCTTATACCTACAAGGTATAATTATTTGTTTTCTTATTGATACAATAGTGTAATTGAAAGGTCCTGAATAGCCGCTTATAAAAACACAGCCACTGCCCCTGTGGAACACAAAACAATGGCCGTCATTATATAAGCACTGCTAATCAATTTAATAACCTCAGAACTCACGCAACTGAGGCTGAATAACAATTTGGTGATTAACAGCTTGTGGTAACAAAGGTGTTAACTTCGCTTCAATGTAATCATTAAAGCCAGCTCTATAAAACGGTGAAAGCGGATGGCCTGATTGCCCACCTGGTATAGCCATTACTGCATTCTCTAAGTGACCTGGTTGAGCAATAAAGCGCTGTGAAGCACCAAAACTAGGGCCTTGTACTGCTGGCATAAAACTATCACCAAAACCTGGAGCTTTAGGCATATTTAATAACTTACTTAATTGAGGGATCTGCTGGGCAAAAGGATGTTCAATGGCAAGCTCATTAACTACTCCCCAGCGCCAGTTTTGCATATTACTACCAAATTTATTGGTTAAATTTGCTATCGTTTTTGTAAACGCACCTGCTAATTGCTCATCCCAACTAGTATAATCAGGACTCAACCAGCTTGTTGGTTGTTGCTTAATTAACTGCCAAACAGCCGGTTCTAAATCTCGTTTTATATACCTAAGTGAGCCAGCTTCTTGCTTAAGCCGAGTTTGCAATGGGCTAAATACTATATTAATGATTTCATCACGAAAGCCCCTTACCAAAGTATAGCCAATTGAATCTGAGCATGCACAAGCTTGCCAATCATTAAGAACCGTTATGTATTGCTGATTAGTATCTACTTGTTTATTTAATTGGCTTAATAACAAAGTGTGCCAAGATTTTAAAAAGCGCGCTTCGTTGTCATGTTGAAGTGTATTAAAATCAGCTTCATCAAAGTGATTTTGTGCAAATAACCTATCTCGTATTTGCGCCGAACGCGCTCCCATTGCATAACCACCGTTACCAAATCGTAGATCATCCGTAGCCGATACAACACGTGAATTCCCTGTCCATAAGCGCGCATCAGTTGGATTTTTGACACTTGGTCTAGCTGACTCATTTTGCTGCCATAATGAGGAATAATCAGCTTCACTAACAGCCAACTCACTCGGTGTTTTACGCGCAGGAATAGCTCCCATATGCTTCCAGGCAGCATTCCCTTGGCTATCAACAACCATTAGGTTTTGCACAGGAATACCGACGTCATTGGCAAGTTCAAGGGCATCATCTACCGTTTTAGCTTGCTCTAATTGCAGCAAGTTCATATCCACTGCATAAGGCATATGAGCAACCCAGCTAAGAGCAAACTGCTTACCATTTATGTCCCGCACAGGGCCATATTCACTCATGGTCAGTAAATATGGCTCAAAGCGCCCATCAGGTAGGGCTATTTGCTCAGTTACTTGCCACGTTTCACTGCTGCTAGTTAAAGCAACCCAATCAGCGGTATCTAAGTAACCATTAGTGAACCCCCAAGCAATATTATTATTAGTTCCAACAACTATGGCTGGCGCGCCAGGAAGAGATACCCCGGTTACCTGATAAGCATGATCGGCATACTGATAATTAAGCTGCGCACGATACCAAATAACGGGTACTCCCATCGACAAGTGCATATCATCTGATAGTAATGCAGCATTATTAGCGGTTAACTGATTAGTGACTGCCCAGTTATTACTTCCTCGCTCTTGGTTGGCCTCAATACGATGATAAACATAACTATGTTGAGTAGGTAGTTCTGGTATACCCTGCTCATACGCTGGTAGTTGACTGCCATCCAGTGGAGCCTGATATGGGCTGGGTTGTGTTATAAACTTCACCATATCAATACCATAAATATCAGCAATTTGAATGAGCGCTTGATCTCGCTCAAAGGTAGCCGTTTGTAAGTCCAAGTACATACTGTATATAACTAATAAGCTATCTTCGCTACGCCAAGGCTTTTGCTTTGCCCCTGTTAATAAGTATTCAAAGCTTACAAACCCAACTTGTGCTAAGCCCTCATTTACTCCAGCGGCATAACTTTGCAATAAGGCTTGATCTTTTAATGGTAATTGCTCAACAATCGACGCACTGCGCTTACGTAGTTGATGAAAACGCATTTTTTTATCAAGCTCTAACGCTGCCTCCCCGAATAATTCACTCAGCTCACCCGCAGCATTACGACGTAATAAATCCATTTGGAAAAAACGATCTTGGCCATGAGCAAAGCCTAGTCCATAAGCAGCATCGTTACGATTACTTGCATTTATAACAGCTTGCCCTAGGTTATCTCGCCCAAGCCGTACCTCGTTGGTTATTGCTTGGCTGCGCCCTTTACCATCAATAGCTGGTAAGCTCAGTGACAAGATACCATAAACAATAGCTGTTGCCGCCAAACCTAAAATGAGTACAATTAAAACCAACCACTTGATGAGCCTTAGCATAACTAAATTCCTTAATTATTTAGTTTCTCCATAATACTCACAGATTTATGAAAAATTAATGTTATTTTGAATGAATCTTTCCATATAACCAAAAATGTTTATTCGTATTTTCAATATTATTGAAAACACTAATAAAATCCGATGATATTGATGTTGGTATTTCTAGTAGAGATTTTTATTTCCGCTAATAATTAGCTATAGTTGAAGTGCCTTATCTTAAAAGTACGTACGCCAATGCCATTGTCACCAACTAAAGACCACATGCAAATATCAAAATTTAAGCTGGCGTTTTGGTTATCTCTTTTATTTATATTAATCACCTGCGTAGTACTCGATAGAATTAACTATAATCGGGCTAAAGAAGCTCATCGCTTACTTATTTTGTCTGAAGTGAGTAATTATAGAGCGCAGCTTGAGTCAACCTTGGTATCAAATATTCAACTTGTTCGTGGCCTTAGTGTAGCAGTAGCTGCAGAGCCAAACTTAGACCAACAACGTTTTACGCAAATTGCAAAACCTTTATTCGCTACATCTTCTGAATTACGTAACATTGGTGCAGCACCCAACATGGTTATTCGTATGACATATCCATTAAAAGGTAATGAAAAGGCTATTGGTCTGAATTTTTTAGAAAATGACAACCAGCGTGCTGACGCAATTCGTGCGCGAGATAGTAATGAAATAGTCATGGCAGGACCTCTCAAACTAATTCAAGGGGAAGAAGCTCTTATCGCCAGAGTGCCCGTTTATCTTACCAAAGACAACTCATTTTGGGGGCTCCTATCAGTTGTGCTAGATATAGAGAAAATTTACGAAAACTCAGGCTTTAACCAATTAAAAAACGATTTTGATGTAGCTATTCAAGGACAAAATGGATTGGGAAGTAATGGCGACTTCTTCTTTGGTAATGCTGATATCCTGACACGTTCACCACTACAGTTAAATTTAACGTTTCAAGGCGGTGAGTGGGAAATATATGTGGCCCCCAAAGCTGGTTGGGCACCTCCAGCATCAACTATTTGGCCCCTTAGGTTTGCGATTATTACTATTCTTGGACTACTGATTTGGGCATTTTTATTCTTTTTAAAAATGCTCAGCCGTCAGCAGCAAAGTGAAAAAATGCTTACCACCATGAGTAGCTTAGCCAAAATTGGCGCTTGGTCTTTTAGCCTTGATAGCAAACAAGTCTATTGGTCAGACACAACTAAAAAGATATTTAAATACCCTCTTGAACAGCAGCCTGATTGGCCAACTAATTTAAATTATTTTAAAGAGGGAGAAAGCCGAGACACAATCAAAGAGCTGGTAGAACGAGCAATTAAATTTGGCGAAAATTATGAAGCTGAAATTGAAATAGTCGACTCGGATGGCCAGGCAATATGGGCTTTAGTACATGGTGAAGCAGAAATGCGTAATGGTCACTGCGTACGTATTTTTGGTTCTTTACAAAATATACACTCTCGTAAATGCAGTGAGCTTGAGAATAATAAAATTGCTCTACACAACGAGACATTAGCTTCGTTAACATCACATAAAGCAATTTTAACAGGTTATCTAAAGCAATCCAAAGACGTAATTACTCAAGCTATATGCCAAGCTTTAAAGGTTGAGCGAGCAAGTATTTGGCTATTTAATGACGATCGAGATATCTTGCAGCCATATGCTAATTACGGCAATTCTTTACCAGATGGAATAACTTTTAAGGCGTGGAAAAAGGATAAAATTAGCACCTTCTTTACTGCGATTGATAATCAGGCTGTGATCAGAGTGTCGAATGCATGCTCAAATGAACTGACGGCCCCACTTTGCGACTCTTATCTTTCTTTATTAGAAATTGAATCCATGTTAATTGTTACTATAGTAGGAGGAAGTGGAGCCATAGGTATTGTGTGTGCTGAGCAATGTTACAACTCTCGAGATTGGTCTCGTAATGAAGAAAGCTTTTTAATTGCCGTTGCAGCCCTCATTGGCAGCTTACACTCAAGTGAACAGCGCATTGAAACCGAGCAACAGTTGGTTGCAGCAAAAGAAGCCGCTGAGTATGCAGTAGCTGCAAAAGGTGAGTTTTTAGCGAGTATGAGCCATGAGATTCGCACACCAATGAACGGTGTATTAGGCATGCTTAATATTGTGCAACAAACACAACTCGATCCACAACAATTACACCATATTCAACTAGCGCAATCCTCTGGTCACTCATTACTAAATATCATTAACGATATTTTAGACTTCTCCAAAATTGAAGCTGGCAAACTAGATATTGAATATGTTGCTTTTAATTTACCTAAATTATTAGGGGAAGTTGTGGAATCTTTTGCGCTTAAGGTTGAGCAAAACAATACAAAGCTCATTTTAGATGCAACTAGAATCAACGTAAGTGAAATTATCAGTGATCCAAATAGGTTACGTCAGATTATCAATAACTTACTAGGTAATGCCGTAAAATTTACTGAAAATGGCGAAATAATTGTTATTGCTGACTTAAAAGACACCACTGATGGCACCTTCTTACATTGTTCAATCGTTGATACGGGGATTGGCATTAACGCAGATAAACAAGCTCATTTATTTGACTCATTTACTCAAGCAGATACCTCAACTACGCGTCAATATGGTGGCACAGGACTAGGCTTAGCGATTGTTAAACAGCTATGTCATTTAATGAATGGTGAGGTCAACGTCACTAGTGTGCCAGAACAAGGCAGCACGTTTACTTTCTCAATCAAAGTGAAGTCACTTCTAAACCAAGAAAATAGTTTGCCTAGCCATCTGATTAATGACAAACATATATTAATTATAGATAGCTGCCCACTAAACAGTTCGATTGCATATAAACAACTCACTGTATGGGGAGCGCAGCCGACTGTAATTAGTGATTATAACGCACTAAGCCAGCACCTAGGCACAGTTTCAGGTGTGATAGACGCGATGATAGTTGACTATAGCTACCTATCAAGCGTCGGTAACGACGACTTAAATCAACTTAAGAATTACTTAAAAATCCACAAAGTAAAACTAATATTAATGGCACCGATGAGCTTTTCTCAAGAAAATGCGAACTTACCAATAGAAGCTGACTGCATTATTTTCAAACCTTTGACCCCTTCTGATTTATTCGATTCACTGGCGAATGATAAGTTTGTAGAACAACAACAAAATAATATTCTCCCGCTAGCAGCAATCAATTCACCAAGCCCTAGTTCTTCAAGTGAAATAAAAATTCTACTAGTTGAAGATAACAAGGTTAACCAAGTGGTTGCCTCTGCACTTTTAAAGCAAGCAGGTATCAATTTTGATATCGCTGAAAATGGTTTAGAAGCAATTGAGACATTAAAAAATAACACTACATCGCCCTATAAATTGTTATTAATGGATTGCCAAATGCCCGAAATGGATGGCTACCAAGCAACTCAAGCCATACGCATGGGTGAAGCCGGTGAAGAATACAGAAATGTTACCATAATAGCGCTTACTGCAAACGCTATGCAGGGGGATAGAGAAAAATGCATAGCAGCAGGCATGAGTGACTACCTTACAAAGCCGCTCGACTTTAATGCTTTAAACCCCAAGTTAGAGCATTGGCTTAGCCAATAAAAACAATAAGGAAAGATAATGGAATTAACAGCCACTCAGCAGCGTGTAATCGGCTGCCTATTAGAAAAACAAAGTACAACCCCTGAACACTACCCGCTGTCTTTAAACAGCCTTGTAAATGCGTGCAACCAAAAATCTAGCAGAGAACCTGTGCTTTGTTTAACACAAAACCAAGTGCAGAACACCTTAGACGAACTTGAAACGCGACGTCTCGTTACCAAAGATGAGGGCTTATCAGGCCGTGTGACTAAATATGCACACAGGTTTTGTAATACTGAATTTGGTAGCCTCAAGTTTACTGAGCATGAGCGTGCAATTATATGCTTAATGTTACTACGTGGAGCACAAACACCGGGAGAATTGAGAACCCGGAGTAATCGCCTTGCCGATTTTTCTAATGTAGCTGAAGTTGAAGCTGCTCTTAATGCACTTATCTCGCAAGAATATGTAATCAAACACCCGTGCGAAGCAGGTAAAAGAGAAAGCCGTTACAGTCATTTATTCACTGATTCACCAAACGTTGAGTATGCGGTGTCAGACGAGCCAGAGCCAACACAATTAAAAACGCAAGAAATGGACGAATTACTTGCTGAAATAGATGCGTTGAAAACTGAATTACAAAAAATTAAGCAACATTTAGGGCTTTAAATTAAGCGCTATGAATAACATAATATACTCAACCCCCTTAAATAATCAGGAGCTATTAATGCGTGCCGACATAGTGGCGGAAATGAAAGTTCAGCCAAATATAGATATAAGTAATGAAATTAACCGCCGTGTTAGTTTTATCAAAAATCGCCTTGTTGCGGCATATTCTCGCTCATTGGTATTAGGGATTAGCGGCGGCGTTGACTCGTCAACCTGTGGCCGTTTGTGCCAACTTGCTGTTAACCAGTTAAATGAAGAGCAAAATACTGATAAATACCAATTTATCGCTGTACGCTTACCTTATGGAATACAAGCAGATGAAGACGAAGCCCAACTAGCCGTTGATTTTATTCAACCGAGTAAGCGCTTAACCGTCAATATCAAACCCGCGGCGGATGGAATGCATGAACAGGCTCTCGCGGCGATTGTAGGCTGTGGTGAAACCGTGCCAGAACAAGCCCAAGTCGACTTTATTAAAGGTAATGTTAAAGCGCGCCAGCGTATGATAGCGCAATATGAGATCGCCGGTTTTACTCAAGGCTTAGTGGTTGGCACTGATCACAGCGCTGAAAACATTACGGGTTTTTATACCAAGTTTGGTGATGGAGCATGCGATTTGGCGCCACTATTTGGTTTATCAAAACGTCAAGTTAGAGCGCTAGCGAAGGAGCTAGGTGCTCCAGAGCTACTGGTAACTAAAGCGCCAACTGCTGACTTAGAATGCGACCGCCCAGGCTTAACTGATGAAGAAGCGCTAGGTCTTAGCTATGAGCAAATAGATGATTTTTTAGAAGGCAAGCCAGTGACCGATGAAGTAAGTGATAAGCTTATTGCTATATACCTACGTACTCAGCACAAACGCCAAGCTATTCCAACTGTTTATGACGAAGAGTAGTTGTGAGTTAATTCGTACAAAGTAAACACCACCTCAAGGGCAATTAATAGCAACAAAAATGCAATTAATTGCCCACTTTTCATTTTGGCACATAAATATCGAGCATAATAAACGCCAGCTAATAAAGTATGGTTATAGTGATAATACTCAACACATTGATCGAATAAACTCGTTAATTCGTAAAAAGTTTAATAAGCCAATGAGACTATAGGTGAAATGCTACTGTAATTTAGTTTATAGTGACTAGAATTAAAACATCGCGTTTAGTAGAGAGCTGCCACATTTATGACATCGCCAATTTTGATAACTGGCGCAGGCCAACGTATAGGTTTAGCGCTCGCAAAACACCTGCGCAGCGCAGGGCAAAAAGTAATTATTACTTACCGCACACGCCACAGCTCAATCGATGAATTAGAATCATTGGGAATTACATGTTTGCCCGCTGATTTTAAAAGTAATGAAACAATATTTGATTTCATCGCAACATTAAAAAGCCACACTCAGTCACTAAAAGCTATTATTCACAATGCCTCAAGCTGGGATTGCGAAGCCAATAATCCAGACAGTGCTGACTTATTTGATAATATGATGCGCATCCATGCCAAAGCACCTTATTTAATTAATTTAAATTGTGCTGATCTTTTAATAGCGCATCAAAACAATGAACATACCCCAGCTGATATTATTCATCTAACTGACTATGTTGTTGAAACAGGTAGCCCAAAACATCTCGCCTATGCAGCAAGTAAAGCTGCACTAGATAACCTAACACGATCTTTTTCAGCTAAGTTTGCATCGCAAATTAAAGTGAACTCTGTTGCTCCCTCGTTGATTATATTTAATCAGGACGACGACGAAGCTTATCGCAAAAAAACGCTAAAAAAATCCCTGATGGGTATTGAGCCTGGTTGCCAAGAAATTATTAACAGCGTCGAACTATTACTAAATAGCCATTACATCACTGGGCGTTCAATTCCAGTGGATGGTGGTAGACATTTAAAATAACGTATTTAAAAATTGAGAACTTTATGCACAATGAATTAAAGAATAGCTACCAAGAAATAATCAGTGCTGTGGGTGAAGATCCACAACGTGAAGGCTTGCTTGATACACCTAAGCGCGCAGCTAAAGCGATGGAGTATTTAACTAAAGGCTATCGCGAAACACTCGATGAAATTACCAATAATGCAGTATTCACATCAGATGCCGATGATATGGTATTAATACAAGATATTGAGCTTTATTCAATGTGTGAGCACCACCTATTGCCTTTTGTTGGACGTTGCCACATTGCCTACATTCCAAATGGTAAAGTATTAGGCTTATCTAAGTTTGCACGTATTGTAGATATGTACGCACGACGTTTTCAAATTCAAGAACAATTAACCCATCAAATAGCCAAAGCCGTTGAAGAAGTAACGGGCGCGAAAGGTGTTGGCGTTATAGTGGAAGCAAAACACATGTGTATGATGATGCGCGGTGTTGAAAAGCAAAACTCAAGCATGCGTACATCGGTTATGCTAGGTAACTTTAGGGCTGATCCTAAAACCCGCAATGAGTTTTTACAATTGATAAAAGGTTAACCTATGGCCAATGCGATAATTAATGTTACTAACTTGCGGCTGCGCACCTTTATCGGCTTTAACCCTGAAGAACGTGAAAAAAAGCAAGATGTAGTGATTAATCTAGAAATCCATTACCCTGCTGAACAAGCGTGTGAAACCGATGAGGTTGATCAAGCTTTAAACTACAAAGTGATCACCAAAAAGGTGATAAACATAGTAGAAAACGGGCATTTTTTGCTTTTAGAAAAACTCGTAGCAGAGATTTTAGCTGCTTGCCATAGTCACAACAGTGTACATTATGCAAAAGCACGTGTAGATAAACCACATGCGTTACGCTTCGCTGATTCAGTATCCCTCACACTTGATTGGGTGAAGCCTTAAATCACTTTATCTAAGCCTACGGCAAAGGCCAGCACCATCAAATAGCGTGTCCCTTTGCCAAGTGCGACCAAGCATATAAATGTCCACCAGTGCACCTTAAAAATCCCCCCAACAACAGTGAGCGGATCACCTACTATGGGTAGCCACGCAAACAATAAACTATAGACACCGTATTTTTCAAAACGCACTTGGGCTTTGTCTATATTTGTTTGCGAAACCGGAAACCATTTACGATCTTTAAACCGCATTACTTGTGTACCCAGCCAGTAATTAATACAACTGCCTAAAACATTACCCACAGTGGCTGCCAACCACAATAGCCAAAGCAGGTAGTCTCCCTGCGTTATCATGGCCATTAACACAACCTCTGAAGAGCTGGGTAATAAGGTTGCCGAGATGAATGCCGTTAAAAATAAGCTTAAATACGCCATATTTCTCTATTGGTTAAGCAAATAAAAACCCAGCAATGTTGCTGGGTTTTTATAATTAATTTGATAAATTATTTTATCAAATTTAACGTAATTGGGTAGTTAAACTCTTTACCATCATTAGCTTTTATAGCTCCAATCACCACCATAACGAATGAAAATACAGCTACGATAGGAAGTAAAATAACGCCAATCACAACAAACATTAAAATAAAACAGATAATGTAAGCTATCAGCATAGTGATTTGAAAGTTTAACGATTTTTTACCATGCTCATTCACAATCGGCATTTCATCTTTTTTGATTAACCAAACGATTAATGGGCCAATAATACTGCCCATTGGCACAATAAACCCTGCCAATGCGCTTAAATGACATAGCATTGCCCATGTACGCTGCTCTTTATCTACTTCAACTGGTTCAACCTGTTGATTTTCTTCCATTACAACCTCCTTTTTTATCTATATTGACGGTTTTAAGGCTTGATGTCTATAAAACAACCAACAATAAAAATTTAATTAAAACATTGACGAATACTCAGGTTACGAAACTTTAAACAGAATGCATTTACAACTATCGAAAACAAGAACGGTAAAAGTCATTAATAGTAAAGAGCTAGCAATTCTTTTTGCTACTTGTTAGCTCAGACTCACAACGAATAATCAAACAACTGCAACAATTTATATTACAAAATGTGCTTTGGTAGCGCTGTGATAAAAAAGTGATAACTTTGTGAAAGTTTCTTGAGGTGGTTATTCAATACTTAGCCTGAATCATCACTTACAGGAAATAATAATGAAAGCTTCAGCATTTACAGTCGCAACTCTTTTAGCAGTAGCTAGCCAATCAACTATGGCAGCAGAGCTAGAAGTAGAAATTACTAACCTTACCAAAGGCCTTTATTTCACTCCGGTGCTAATAACAGCCCACGATAGCGAAGACAAATTATTTGAAGTAGCAACCGAAGCCTCTTCTGCATTGCAAGCAATGGCAGAAGGCGGCGATATTTCAGCACTTGTTACTCAAGCATCAGCGTCGAGCAGCGATATTGCAGAAAATCCAGCAGCTGGTTTATTGGCACCAGCGGCGTCTGCAACAGCAGAGTTAACAACTACCGATGGCAACGAATACCTATCTGTAACCGCTATGCTACTTCCAACAAATGATGGGTTTGTAGGTCTTGATAGCTGGAAAGTCCCAACAGAAGCAGGCACTTATACTGTTTACCTAAATGGCTATGATGCAGGCACAGAAGCAAATAACGAGCTTGTAGTAGACGGCTCAGGTGCACCAGGTGTATTAGGTATCCCTGCAGCGCCGGGCGGCCAAGCAGGCACTAACGGTACTGGTATTACAACTGGCGACATAAATACTATGGTGCACATTCATCCGGGGGCCCTAGGCGATAACGACCTTGAAAGTGGTAATAGTGATTTAAATAACACTGTACACAGATGGTTAAACCCTGTTGCAAAATTAACTGTGACGGTTAAATAGGAGAGTTAATTATGTCATCTCTTTCTAATTTTAAAAAAAGTGCCCTTATTTTAATGTTAGCCAGCTCACTAGCCGCATGTGGCGACAACGACAATAGCGACCCGATTGAAGATCAAGAACCTGTAGTTGTTGTTGAACCAGAACCTGTCGTTTATGAGTTTACTATCACTTTTAGTAACTTAACGGCTGGCCAACCGCTATCCCCCCTGTCAGTGATTGCATTTGATGAAACCCCACCATGGAAATTTGGTGAGACGGCTTCTGTCGGTTTAGAAATGATTGCTGAAAGCGGCGCTAATGAAGAGTACCTTAGTGACGAAAATGCACTTGCTTCAGTCTCGGCTGAAGGTGGTATAGGTCCTGGCGAAACAACCTCTGTAACTCTCTTAGTTGATGCACAAGATGTTCTTAATTTATCTTTTGCTGCAATGCTTGGGAATACAAATGACGCTTTTACCGGTCTTAGTTCTGTAGATGTATCAACACTGGAAGTAGGCAGTTCAATATCAAGAACAACGCCAGCTTACGATGCAGGTACGGAAGCGAATACAGAAACAGCTGACACTGTGCCGGGTCCCACTGCTAGCGGCGAAGGGTTTAACGAAATACGCGACGATATTGCAGATATAATCACAATGCACCCAGGTATTGTGTCTAATCAAGATGGCTTATCAACCTCTGCACTAGCTGCCGAACAAAAGTTTGATAACCCAGTATCGAAAATCGTGATCACTCGTACACAGTAAAACAGCTTGTAATGGGGAAGTGAGGCGACACGGATGTCCCTTTTTTACGAGGTTAACTATGCGGCACGAAAAAATACTGGTAGTAGAAGACGACAGAGAAATAGGACAATTAATAACAACTCAACTTGCTTCGTTAAATCTGCATGTTGATCATGTTGTAAGCGCTGAGCTCGCACTTAAAAAAATAGCAAAACAATCATACGGGCTTATTTTACTGGATATAAACCTGCCACAAATGGATGGCTTGAGCCTATGCCGTAAAATTAAAGAGCACTACCCTACCATCTCCGTTATTTTACTTACCGCGCTCAGTAGCGATATGGATCGCGTAATTGGACTTGAAATGGGCGCTGATGACTATATTTGCAAACCCTTTTTTGCTCGCGAATTACAAGCCCGCGTTAAAACACAATTACGCCACCGCTCACAGCTTCTAGCTATTCAAAATAACGAAAATGACAGCCCATGCAACGAACAAACGCTAAATATAGGCTCACTCAACATTGAATTTAGCTCACATCAAGTTTATTTAGACGAACAAGCACTTAACCTCACCGCCACTGAATTTGATTTACTGGTTTATTTTGCTCGCCATCCAAACCATGTTTTTAGTCGCCAGCAATTGCTCGACAAAGTATGGGGGTATCAACACAGCGGGTACGAGCATACCGTTAACTCACACATAAATAGGTTACGCGCTAAGCTTGAGCTACACCATCAAGCGCCTATTATCGAAACCGTTTGGGGCGTTGGCTACAAACTAAATCCAAGCCAACTTACTTAAGAGCCTTATTATGAACCTATCTTTGTATCAAAAATTAGCGGTGTCGTTGGTTGTTATATTTTGCTTTATTTGCGCACTAGTTTATGGCTGGAGTAAACAACTGGAGCTCACCTCAAAGCATCATGGCGAGCAAAACCTGCACTTAGCCCTTGCTGAGCATTTAGTACAAGATAACCCATTAATAAAAGAAGGTGTATACGACTACGCAGCCCTAGAAAACCTATTTCATACCTTAATGTTATTAGGCCCCGCATTTGAGTTTTATTTTGTAGATGAAAACGGAAAAATCCTCACTTACTCAGCAGAGCCTGGTAAAGTTAAACGCACTCATATTAATTTAGCACCCTTAAAAAAGCTGATTAACAACCCAGGTGCAGCACCAATTTATGGAGATAACCCAAGAAATAAAGCGCAGCAAAAAATATTCTCCGTAGCGCCCGTATTTAATAACGATAAGTTGCAAGGATACTTATATATAATTATTGGGGGCGAAGCTTACGACACATCTTTAAACACAATCAAAAATAATGATAAGTTATGGCTAGCTGCTTTATGGTTGGGTTCTGCGTTTGTATTTTTACTAATTTCGATGCTTATTTTACTTCGCTTTTTTACCAATCCTATTCAACGATTAGCTCATGATGTAAGCAACATTGAAGCGGCTAATTACAATATCACCGATACAAAACTCAGTAATTATTCAACACAAAAGAACAACGAAGTGCACAGTTTAGGCCGTAACATTCAAGCTATGGTTACTCGTATTGACGAGCAATTTAAAGCTCTTGAGCAAAGCGATAAACAGCGCAAAGAGCTTCTTACCCATTTATCTCACGACTTACGAACGCCACTTGCCTCTTTGCAGGGGTTTTTAGAAGTGCTTAATCAATCGGGCTCACAATTAAGCGTTAAAGAACAACATGAGTATTTGCATGTTTCACTTAATAACTGCGCTCAGCTTAAGCAGCTTATTGAGCAGATTTTTGAGCTCGCCCATTTAGAAAGCGGTGAAATAAACATCCTCAAAGAAACCTTTAATTTAGGTGAACTTATTTACGATTGCATTGCCAAGTTTTCACTAACCGCCGAGAAAAAAGGACTTAATTTAACCGTAGAGCCTGCAATTTGCGATTTTCCTGTCGTTGCCGATATTGCAAAACTTGAGCGTGTGTTGAGTAATTTAATCGATAACGCAATAAGGCACACAGCTGGAGGCGGCAGTATAGCTGTACACGTTAAGCGTATTGATCAAAAGCAATTATTTGTGCAGGTTTCTGATACCGGTGTGGGTATTAAACATGATGAACTGAACGCTATCTTTAATGCTCATTACCAAGCAAGCAACTCTAATAAAGAAGGGCGCCAACAAGGTGGCTTAGGACTAGCTATTTGTAAAGGCTTACTAAAACTTATGGACAGTGAAATAAAGGTTCAAAGTGAAATAGGTAAAGGGACAATGTTTAGCTTTAACTTGCCACAAAAAATAAAGGCATAGCCGTTGGCTATACCTTTAGAACATTAATTAATTTTTATTGTCGTTAGTTTTTAATACCAGCTAAATCAAGTATAAACGCATAATTTAAAGCAGTATCTTCAAGGCTTTTAAAGCGACCAGATGCGCCGCCATGCCCAGCTTCCATATCTATTTTAAACAGTAGTTTATTATCGTCTGTTTTATAATCACGCAGCTTAGCAACCCATTTAGCGGGTTCAAAGTATTGTACTTGTGAATCATGTAGACCTGTTGTCACCAGCATATTTGGATAAGCTTGTTTGCTTACTTGATCATAAGGAGAATACGACAACATGTAGTCATAATACACTTTGTCATTCGGGTTACCCCATTCTCCATACTCATTCGTTGTCAGCGGAAGGCTTGCATCAAGCATCGTAGTCACCACATCAACAAACGGCACTGCTGCTACCATTCCCTGATAAAGCTCAGGAGCCTGATTAGCCACCGCGCCCATTAATAATCCACCAGCGCTACCACCCATAGCAAATATCTGATTTTCATCGCCATATTGCTGTTTTACTAAGCCCTTAGTGACATCAACGAAATCGTTAAACGTATTCTTCTTATTAAGTAGTTTGCCATCTTCATACCAAGGGCGCCCCAGCATTTGCGAACCACGAATATGAGCAATGGCAAATACAAAGCCCCGATCGAGTAAGCTTAAGCGAGAGCTTGAGAAGCTAGGATCCATTGTCGCACCGTATGAACCATACGCATATTGCAATAATGGATTGGTGCCATCTTGTTTAAATTTATCTTTGCGATAAACCAAGCTCACCGGTACTTTCACGCCATCACGAGCATTAATAAATAAGCGCTCCGATGCGTAATTATCAGCATTAAAATCACCGACAACTTTTAACTGTTTGAGTAAGGTTTTTTCAGCGCTATCTAAATCAATATCGTATGAGGTACCTGGGGTTGTCATACTGGCATAATAAACACGTAAACTTGGGTTATCTAACTCGTTATTGCCATAAGCATGAACCATATAACTACTATCATTGAAGCTCAATGTTTGCTCATCGCCCGATGTTAAGTTGCGCACAGTTAAACGAGATTGACCCATTTCACGCTCTTTATAAACAAGGTGATTGGCAAATAAATCAACTCCTTCGAGTTTAATATCGTCGCGCGGTGCAATCACCGTTTGCCAATTCGTTTTATCGTGCGCTTTGTTTTTATGTACCTTCATTAGCTGAAAGTTAACTGCATCTAAATTCGTTACAATGTAGTACCAATCACCATGCTTAGATATATCGTATTCAAGGTTTTCTTCACGCTCAATTAGGCGCTTGGCTTGTGCTTTAATATTGTTAGCATCGATAACCGATACGCCTGACGCGCTGGTGCTACCATGCCAAATATAAATTTCTTGCTTATCTTTACTTTTACCTAGGCCGGTGTAATAACTGGTATTGGTTTCTTCATATACTAGCTCATCTTCTGATTGGGCCGACCCAAGCGTATGACGATATACTTGATAACCTAATAATGTTTGTAAGTCTTTTTTGATGTAGTAAAAGGTTTTATTGTCATTGGCCCAAACAATATCGCCACTAGTGCCCTCAAGCTTATCTTTTAACAGCTCGCCCGTGGTTAAGTCTTTTACTAAAACAGTATAAATACGACGACTAACAGTGTCTTCTCCATATGCAAGGAGATTACCGTTAGGGCTGACAGACAGACCCGTCGCTGAATAATAATCATGGCCTTCAGCCAATTTATTTACATCTAAAATAACCGTTTGATCAGCGCCTTTAGCATCGGTGCTACGTACATACGTTGGATATTCATTATCACCACGCGTTTGTGATGAATAAAAATACTCTCCACTTTTGGTCGGCACTGAATCATCATCTTTTTGAATACGCCCTTTTAGCTCTTCAAATAAAGTCGCCTGAAGATTTTTTGTATGCGCGAGCTGTTGGTCGGTGTAAGCATTTTCAGCATTAAGGTGTGCAATAACAGCAGGATCTTTGCGTTCATCATCACGCATCCAGTAATAATTATCGATGCGAGTATCCTCATGTATGGTCATTTCATGAGGCACTTTTTTTGCCACTGGCGCAATCATTTGAGTTTGCTCAGCCACACTTTGAGTGTTATTCATTGTTGATTGTGCTTTTTGTTCTGAGGCTTTATCGCATGCCGATAAAACAGCGACAGATAGCGCTGCAAGCGCAAAAGAATGGAGAGTTTTCATAGTATTCCCTAAAATTATTATTTTTCTATGTTCCATAATATATATGTACTTGTAGGTTACCAATAGCGCTTTGTAACACAATGTAAAAAGGGAGCCGAAGCTCCCTTTATTAACTATCAATATTTACTAGTTAACCATTATTTTTGTTTACGACGACGCATAAACGCAAATGGTGCAACAAGTAATGATAACCAAGCTAGTGAACCTGATGCGTCATTATCATCGTCGTCATTAGAGCGAAGATTATTTACATCAATTTCAACACTTACAGCTTTAGATACATACCCTTTACTATCTTCAGCTTGAACGCTGAATACAATTTCGTTATCAAATTCATAGTCTATTTCACCCATAGTGACAATTGAACCATCAAGCTCAACCTTAACTAATGTTGTTCCCGATACAATGAAACGAGTAATAGGTGAAGTCTCTGCATCCGGGTCTGAGAATGCTAGTTGACCTAGCACTGTACCAAGCGGCACATTTTCATCCGTGCGGAACTTCTGACCACCTTCAATAACCGGTGCATGAGCTTTAGGGTCGGCAGTTACGTTAAGCATAACTTGCATAACCTCAGATTCAAGACCGCTGTCATCCATTACTGTTACATCTAATGCAATTGTAGGCGTATCGTAGTAACTCATGCTACCTGATACAACTAGCTCGCCTTTATCATTCACACTTACAGCGTTACTATTAGTAACTTTACCACCAGTCACTGTAGTGGCTGAGCTCTCAAATAATGTGTAATCAAGCATGCCAATTACCGTACCTTCAGCAGCCGTTTCAATCACACTAAAACTTTGCCCCGATGCAACAACAGGTAATTCATCGGCATCATTAGTGATCATAACCTTAATCATCGCTGCTTCTGATTCAGTACCAAGTAAATCAGTCGCTTTCACTGTCAATGTAATTTCTTTCACATCTGATTCAAAATCTAATAAGCTGCTGTCTTCTACGATAATATCACCAGTTTCAGCATCAACCATTAAACCAGGTGCTGACATATCAACTACAGTGAAGTTTGTAATACGTAAAGCAGGCTCTTCAACAAATTCAACACGTCCAATAGTAATACCATCAAGCGCCATTTCGTTGATTGAAAGTTCAGCAGCAACAATGTCAGGAACGGCCGGCATTTCAGGCATGTCCGTCATAGAGTTAGTGTAAACATCCGTTCCAGTGTAAGAAGCAAGAGCAAAGTCACCTTCTGCTGTTACAACCGCTTTTTGTCCTGGAGCTAACTCTAATACTTTAGTATCCGCATCTTCAGTCGATGTTAAATCTACTACAGGGTTTGCACCAAATACTGTCGAGCCGACTACACTGTCAGTTTCAGAGTAAACGCCATTTTGATAGCTTGGGTAACCTACAGAAGCCGCAATGTTAACAGTACCACCTAACATATTTGCATCTAAGCCCATTAGTTCACTACAACCAGAGAAAGTAACTGTGTCTTCACCAGCTGCATGGAACATCGGAGTTCCCCACTGCCAACCGTCAACACCATCAGCATCAATTGTGCCAATTAACGTACGGCTACGACCTGGTATTTCAGCATCACGACCTACATCATTTAGGTTCATCATAAAGTGATCATAAACACCATCATTGTCAGTATCTAAGTTCATGCGAACACCAACTTGGCGCATGTGAGTGATCTCATCACGGAGCTGGATAGAAGATGTAATAAACACGCCTGAATCACAGGTCTCAGATAGATAAGCAGCAAACGTTGTACTTAAGATATCAAAATCTGCATCTGCGTTTACTTCACTTGTTGCAATTACAGATTCAGCAACTGGATAAGCCGTTGCAGCACCTACGTTGGTTACAACTAACTCGCCAACACCATTTACTTCTTCATATGAGAATTCAAGCTCAGCACCCGCCTTAGGTAATGCATGATAAACAAGGTGTAAAGCGTGGTCTGAATCAGCATCTGCAGTATCATCAAATACGAGAGCACCATCGAACTCTGCCATTGTAAGTGAAGGGCTACGAGCAGCTAAATCATCTGTATCAAATGGATTTTCTAGAGTCCACTCATGTAGTTTAGTTGGATCAACAGTCATCGTTACATCGAATGTAGTTTCTGAATTAGCTGTAACCGTTACACTGCGTGGGATGTCGAAGCTCACAGCGCCGCTGTCGGCATCATTCATGTAACGCTCTTCAATTCGAAGGTCGTATGTTTTATCTTCATCAGAGAAGTTTTTAAGCGTTACAGTTTTCATGAAGCTAGTCGCTTCAGTCATGCGCTCTAAACCAAACGATAATGCAGCTTGTGCTGTTTGATACTCATCATTTTGGACCCATGCTGCAACAGGTAAGCTCACAGCTTTATCAACATCAACTAAACCAGCTCCAATAGAGCTAATTGGTGCAAGTGGCGAATCAGGGTTAATCGAAACTGGGTCAACGGTAACGTTTAAGTCTGCCGCATTCATGATAGTCGCTTTGATTTCAAGCGCAGTACGATCTGGGTGAGCCTCACGCACAAGTGCAACTGCACCTGCTGTGATAGGGCCAGAGAACGAAGTACCTGTTGCTGGAGCAAGGCCATCTTGAGTACCTGTTGCTGCAACCATGATGTCAGTACCAGGAGCTGTAATTTCAGGTTTTAACAAGCCGTCCATTGATGGACCACGCGATGAGAACGATGCAACAGCACCTGCTGTTACTTTACGCTCAACGGTAATATCATAAGTTGCAACTTCACCTGCTTCTAATGCTGCTTTCATCGCTGCACCAGCTGCAAAATTAATACCTACATTAGGAATAGTAACAGCAGCATCAAAACCACCCATTGGTGCAGGTGTGCCATCGTCGACATTATTCGCGATAAATACAAATGCCGCTCCACGGTTTTGTGCACTTAATACTTTTTGAGTAAAGTTACATGCACCGCGATCTATGATTACCGCTTTACCTGTAAAATCTGTTTCTTCTGAAAATTCAACACAGCCATCTTGATTTTCTTCTGGGTATACTACTTCGGCATCCGCTTCTGTCATTACAAAAGCCGTTTGTGGGCCAAAGCCTGAAGGCTGAATAATTGTTTCTTCACCAGCTACTGTGCCTGATGCCACACCCACATCATTAGCAGGGTGAGTCATTGCACCAACAGACAATGCATTAGGTGTAGTTGATGGACCACCAATACGGAACGGGTTATCACCATCATTACCAGCAGAAATAACAACATTTACACCCGCGTCAACAGCTTGTTGGATTAAAAATTGTGTACCACCGCCAATATAAGTATCACCAAACTCTCCGCCTAGTGACATATTAATAACATCAACACGGTCAGCGGTATCGCCATCACCATTTGGATCCATCGCCGCTTCAAGAGCTGATACTTGCGCAGCGCTTGGGCAACCACCACCACACACAGAGTAAACATAAAGCTCAACTTCTGGCGCTATACCGGTAACTGAGTGAGAAACTGACGTACCATGGCTTGTTGGTGCATCTTCTTCTGTTGGTGTTTCTGGGTCATTTTCAATAGGGTCAGCATCATCACGCATAAAGTCGTAGCCGCCCATTACTTGCCCTTGTGGCCAAGTAACAGATGTTGGATCAGCTTGTGCAGCTTCATATGCTTCAACAGTACCTTCACCACCAAAGATAGAATGGGTATAATCAATACCGGTATCTAACACAGCAACCGTTTGAGTAGAACCAGTGACAGTGCCGTTAGTTACTAAAGGAGAAGCCTTAATATAATCAGCCGTTGCTGCTACATGAAGATCGTAGTCAAACATTGGAAGTACGCGCTCTACACGTGGGTCATTCTTTATTTTTTCAAGTGCACCTGGGCTTGCTTGAACAATAAGAGTCGGAGCCAATATTTTGGTTTCCCCAAGGACTTTTACGTTGCTATCAAGAGAGAAGAGCTTGTCTTTAACTTGGTTTTGCAGTGAAGATACATTGTCATAGCTTGTACGAGCACTCGATACGCTATACGTGCCTTGCTCCATCATATCTGCTGCAGTGGTTGCTTTTAATACCACTAAGAATGATGTTGGCTCTTTTTTATCAGCTACATCTGCTTGCGAAATTGATGTATAGCTGGTGTGTTTAAGTGCACTTTGATTTAATGTATTTGCACTAGCAGCACCTGCGATTAATACGCTGGTTACGGCAGTTGCAACAGCTGTTTTTTTTATTAGATTTCTAGACATGGTTTCCCCTGGATGAGTTATGTATTATTGTGTCTAACGTAGGTTAAAAATTACATTTCGTGACCTAATATAAAGCTACACAGCAAAGCTTGACAACAACGCAGTTACATATTAATTACATAAAATCACAAAAAGCATCAAAAACAAATTGTAAATCATTGTAATTTATGCATTTTAATGCGAGCCACCAATTGTAAAGCTTTGTAAACATTAGAGCATATACTTAGTAAAAGGAAACAAATGGATAGCGAAGTTATTAACATATTAACAATGGCCAAAGTAATTCAAACGGCCGTTGCGCCGGTTTTTTTAATCACCGGTATTGCTGCTACGTTAGGAGTTTTGTCAAATCGCTTAGCACGTATCACCGATCGCGCTCGCCAGCTTGAACGCAAACTTAAAGTAAGCATTGATGAAGATTTTAACCTATCACTTACCACCGAACTTAGAGCCCTGTTAAAACGTTCTCGCTGTATTCACATCGCATTTAGTTTAAGTGTATTAAGTGCGGTATTAGTGTGTGCAGTGGTCATGCTACTATTTTTGTCGCACATTCAATCTATTAACTTAGGGGTGACTATAGGTAGTTGCTTTGTAGGTGCAATGGCGTTATTAATTTGTGCATTCATGTCGCTACTTGGCGAAGTATTCCTAGCCACACGCAGTATGCGCAGAGGAATGATATTTGCTGATATTGATATAAATGACTAATCTAAACCTTAATCATTGAATTCAATAACAGTTCAGTTTAACCTCAATAAACTTGTATTCTTATTAATGCTAAGATACAACAGACGTTGTAAAGCTAATATTATCTATCAAGGGGCAAAAGGAATGAAATTTAAACAGGTATTTTTAGGAACTATCCTATCAACTCTTACACTTGGCGCATCAGCTAACTCAGCATTTGAAGAACCTAAAGACGCAATCGAATATCGCCAAGCAGCGTTTTCGATGATCCGAGTACAAATCGGTGACATGGGCGACATGCTAAAAGGCAAAGTAGAATTTGACGCTGAGCGCTTTAAGCACCGCGCAAATAATGCAGCTGCATTGTCAAAAATGCCATGGGAAGCATTTGTTGAGGGCTCAGATAAAGGCGACACTTCTGCGTTACCCGCTATCTGGAGTGACAACGAAACCTTTAAGAAAAAAGCGGTCGCTTTTCAGCAGTACGCTGATGAATTAGCCGTTGCAGCACAAAGTGGCGACAAAAAAGTCATCGCTAAAGCATTTGGCCCTTGGGCTAAAGGCTGTAAAGATTGCCATAAGTCTTTTAAAGACTAATAAACAATTTGAATAATAAAAACGGCGCTTCTTAGCGCCGTTTTTATTTTTCAAAGCAAGTTTAACTAAATAAATAGCTTAACGGCTCTGCACCCCATGTCGTCATTAACACGAGTAATAGCACTACAAAGATGACAAATGCAGTCCAAGGTGCTTTAGTTACCGGGGTGTGATCATTTTCTTGCTCAGCGTCAGCTTTGCCTGTGATCATCGCTTTGACGAGCTTTTTGCCTTTTAAGCGATAAATAACTATCGCACTAATGTGCAAAATGATGGCGTAGAAAAGTAAATCAAAATTTCTATGGTGCACCCAACCTGCCCACTCAACAATATTACTCGATACATATTGTACTAGCGGCCCATCAGTTAAAATATCGTCAGTGGTCATCAGGCCGCTGATCAGTTGTGTGAAAATCAAAATAAAAAATGTGATAACCATATAGCTACCAGCTGCCCCATGTCCAGGCTTAGTATCACCAAGCTTAAATGACTTTATAGCAGCCAGTGGAGAATGAATGAGTCCAGTGAGTTTTGCGGTTTTACTACCAATTACCCCCCAAATAAAACGGGTGAGTAGTAATGCTAAAGTAAAAAAACCTGCAACAAAGTGTAGTTCGAGCATGCCCTCTTCAGCGCTAAAATACAAAGTGGCAATTGCAATAACTAATAACCAGTGAAAACTTCGGATAAAACCATCCCACACCTTAAGCTTACCCATTATTAACCCCTTTAAGTAAAAATATTATTATCCCAAACTTTCACTAAGTTAGCATCTTTACTGTTCATAGTTAATTGATCTATGGCAGACTACCGATATAAATTTCATAATAAATAAAAATAATGAAACTAACTACAAAGCGCGCTTTATTGAAAGGCTTTTTAGATATGCTACCACTGTGTTTGGCAGTGATCCCATGGGGCATATTGTGTGGTTCTTTAGCTATACAAAATGGCTTTACTGCAGTTGAAACCCAAGCCATGTCTTTACTGGTCTTCGCAGGATCGGCGCAACTCGTTGCCATTGAATTAATCGCGGGTAATACTCCTTTGCTGACAATTTTATTTACAACTTTTATAATCAGTTCTCGGCATTTTCTATACGGCTTAGCCGTTCGCCACAAAGTAATCAACCAACCTTTGCGTTGGCGCTTACCAGTTAGCTTTGTATTGACCGACGAGCTATTTGCATTTTCTCATCACCGTAAGGCGTATCGTACAAAAACACGATTGATCTATGCATTAAGCGCTGGGTTTAGCTTTTATATAGCATGGAACCTATGGACTTTGATTGGCATCCTCGCCGGTAGCTTATTACCCGATTTAACAAACTTAGGTTTAGACTTTGCGATAGCAGCAACGTTTATTGCCTTGGTTATCCCCGGCATTAAAAATCTTGCCACCTTGGCTACAGTGATCACCGCAGGGGTTACAGCAACCATTTTAAAAAGCCACGGGTTTGAGCTATGGCTTGTGACAGCGGCACTCATTGCTATGTCTGTTGGTTACATGATTAGTCGCTTACAAGTAACACAGGAGCATAAACTATGATGAGCATAATTTTACTCATGGCCTGTATCACTTTTTTCACGCGTTACTTATTTTTACACCACACGCTACCTTTTAGAGTCGGCCCTAAAATGCAGCAATTTTTGAGTTTTAGTGCACCTGCGGTGCTTACCGCAATATGGGTACCTATTGTATTCGTCAATGAGGAGGGTATTAATCTTGATTGGCAAAACCCATACCTGAGTGCTGCTATTGCTGCAATAATTGTCGCGTATAAAACACACAACATTTACTACACAACACTGGTCGGTATGGGTTTATTTTTGATATTAAACTAAGCGAGTGTTAAACGCTGGCGAGTAAAATTGCTCGACTTTTATCTAACGTCACTTGTTCGCGCTCACCTAGGGCAGTCATACCATGGCGCTCTAGTTGCTCTACAATCTTGTCTGCCACTTCTTCGCCCAACTCATAATCACTTAAACGTGTTGGCATATTAACACTGTGGAAAAACGCTTCTGTAGCAGCAATAGCTTGCTCAATAGCCGCATCTTCATCGTTGGTATCAAGCCCTAAAACACGCTGAGCATACTGTAAAATTTTACCGCGCTTCGCTTCTTTTTGCTCAGCCATCATACGCGGCAATACAATCGCTAACGTTTGTGCATGGTCAAGTCCATAGATTGCAGTCATTTCATGCCCAAGCATGTGAGTCGCCCAATCTTGCGGTACACCTGCGCCAATTAGGCCGTTTAATGCCATCGTCGCTGACCACATAATATTAGCGCGTACTTGATAGTTGTCAGGCTCACTAAATGCTTTAGGGCCTTCTTCCATTAAGGTCATTAAAATACTTTCAGCAAATCTATCCTGTAACTTGCCGCCCACATCATAGGTTAGGTATTGCTCCATCGTATGCACAAATGCATCAACAATCCCATTAGCTACTTGGCGCTTTGGCAACGAGTAAGTAACTGCAGGATCAAGTACTGCAAATTTTGGCAGCACTAAAGGGCTCGAAAATGGTAGTTTGTCGTGACTTTCAAGATTCGAAACAACGCTATTGCCGTTTGATTCTGAACCGGTCGCCGGTAACGTTAATACCGCCCCCAGAGCAATAGCTGATTTAATTTCGCCGCCCTTAGCAAGAATATCCCACGGTTCACCATCATAATTTGCTGCTGCAGCTATAAATTTACTGCCATCAATAACTGAACCACCACCCACAGCAAGGATGAAGTCAATTTGCTTTTCCTTTACTACGCTAACTGCTTTCATACATGTTTGGTAGCTTGGATTTGGCTCTATGCCTGCAAATTCAAACCAAGTATGCTCATTAAGGGCTTCAACAACCTGATCGTAAACACCATTACTTTTAATACTCCCGCCACCATAAGTAACTAGTACTTTGGCATCAACTGGGATTTCACTTTTAATTTTCGCGATTTGTTGTTCGCCAAAATGGATTTTGGTTGGGTTTACAAAACTAAAATTTAACATGCTTGCTCCAATGCTTGAATAATGTGTATTTTCGGTGACCAAGTAATTGTAAGTGTTTAAACGCTAAATTAAAGACTAAAATCAGACAATCACTTTTGCACAGCTGCAATAATTAATGCAATATACGAATATTACTTACCTTATGAGATAAAATAATGTGGCAAGGCCTAGATGAATTTTTACATGTTGTTGAGCATGGCAGCTTTACTCACGCCGCAAAGGCGATGGAAGTTTCAACATCCCATATTAGCCGTCAGGTTCAGCAATTAGAAAACCGGTTAGGCTCTGTATTATTTCAACGCACTACTCGTAAAATAAGCCTCACCGACGCTGGACGTGAGTACGCCATCAAGCTCAAAGCAATTAAACAAGAGTTAATTGATGCCAATACTCAATTACAAGGTGAGCAACGTAAGCCAAAAGGCCTTATTCGCATTACGGGAGCTGGTGAATTTGTTGCAACGAATGTAGCACCTAAAATTGTTGAGTTTGTAAAGCGTTACCCAGAAGTCGAGGTAGATATGGACTTTAACAATCGTAATGTTGATTTAGTCGAAGAAGGTTTTGACTTAGCAATTCGCTTTGGTCGCATGCAAGACTCAAACTTAATAGCTCGGCCACTGTGCCCACGTGTTATGACCTTAGTTGCAAGCCCTGAATACTTAGAGCATCACACATCTCCCACCACACCATTACAGCTGATAGATCACAATTGCTTAGTTGCCATGGGTAAGCGCTGGCGGTTTAGTTTTGCTGGTGACATAAAAGAAGTAAAAATAAATGGGAATTGGCGCAGTAACCACCCAAGAGCGTTACTCAGCGCTACTTTAGCTGGTTTAGGAATTGCGCACTTAGCCAGTGATATTGTACAGCCCTACGTACAACAAGGTCAGCTAGTCACTTTACTTGATGAATACCAAGTGACAGATAATGCATCATGGCTGGTGTATCCGCGCAAGGATTTAATGCCGTACCGCGTTCGATTACTCATTGAATACTTATTAGCTAGTTTTAAGGATGACTAAAAATTAGGCTTTAAGTCTGTCGCTACACAGGATAAACTTTAACAAACAAAAATAAAAAAATCTTCAACATGAATGACTTTTATCAGCTTAGCGCCACCAGCCTGCAAGGGCAATCTATTGAATTTAATAACTTTGAAGGAAAAGTTGTGCTTGTGGTTAACACTGCTAGCCAATGTGGCTTTACCCCGCAATATGCTGGCTTACAAGCATTACATGAAAAATATCATCAGCAAGGCTTAGTGATCATTGGCTTTCCTTGCAATCAATTTGGTAAGCAAGAACCCGGTGATGCAACGCAAATTAAACAAGGTTGTTTAATTAATTATGGTGTCGATTTTCAAATAATGAGCAAGGTAGATGTCAACGGCAAACACGCACACCCTGTGTTCAGGCATTTAAAGTCTGTATTACCTGGTTTTTTAACCCGTAAAATAAAGTGGAACTTTACCAAGTTTTTAATAGGTAAAGAAGGTAACGCAATAAAACGTTTTGCCCCGTTTACTAAACCACAGCAAATAGAAAGCACCATAGCGAAAGCTTTACAGAACAAAAGCTAGCTCAGATAGTAAAAGGCTGTTTGTATTAACTAACAGCCTATTTAAATCCCCTTAGTGATTTAAATACTCATCAAAGTCATCATCACCTAAGTTTTTACGCAAACGCTTTTGCTCTAGGTAGTCTTCCAACTTTTTTTTCACCTTTTGCTTCTTCTTGTCGTGTTGATTGCGCCCAACCATTTCATACTCGTCTTCAACAAAATCATCATCTAGCGCATCATAACTAAATGTCTTACCCACAACCCACTCCATAAAGTGTTTGAGACCAATGCTAATTTGATATAAGCATTGATAAAGTTAAAAAGTTTAGTGCCATTTCCTTGTATGAAAAAGCATCAAATACAGCCACCCTTCTATCTTATAAAGAAGGTATGTCAGTAATGTGAATAAATAGCGCTTAATTTGAATTCTGGAAAGTGAGAGTTTTTTATCGAAACGATAAACATCTTTTATGCATTTAAATATTTTAGTCAAAATGACTAATTTATAGTGTTTCTCTAAATTTTTAAATTATATCAAATTGCATTAAAAACAATTAAAGCATTGTTTTTAATCGATTTATATTATTGGCATCAAACTTGATATCTCTTTATCAACAAAAGTTAAATTCAACACTTAGCAGGATTACAAAAATGAAAAAATTACTATTAGTCGGCTCTTTATTTATTGCTACAGGTGCAATTGCTCATGACGATCACGATACAAATATCTCATTTAGTGGTGATTCATGTGAAGTCGAATTTCAAAATGATGTGCGTATCAAACCAAGTGAGTTAGAAATTTTTACCGCTGATAATCACAGTATGGTTTTTAGTGATAATGGTGAGCTGCTAATTGATGGCCAAACACTAGCGCTTGATAGCGAGCAACGCCAAGCAATCAGTGATTACTCAGACAGCTTACGTAGCCAACTTCCTGAAGTTGCAAATATTGCGCTTGAGGGCGTAAAAATAGCGGGTGTCGCCATTGAAGAAGTCGCTAGCGCGTTTAACATTCAAGGCTTTGATAGTATAAATGAATTAATGGCCGACATTGAAGTTGAAGTAGAGAATACATTCTATCAGCAAGGCGCCTTTGTAATGGGTCAGCAAAGCTTCAATGAGTTTGGTGAAAACTTTGAAAGCCACTTTGATGAGCAAATCGAAAGCGCTGTAGAGTCGGCTATGATGCAATCAATGGGCAGTATATTAATGGCACTAGGCTCTGAATTAATGGGTTCTGGCGGCGATATGCAAGCGCTTGAGCAACGCATGGAAAACATGGGTGCGCAAATAGAACAAAAAGTAGAGTTACAAGCTAATCAACTTGAAAAGCGTGCCGATGCATTATGTGGTAACTTTTCAACCATTGCAGAACAAGAGCAGCAACTCGTACAACTGGTTCCAGAACTTAAAAGTTACCAACTATTTAGCTATAAGCAAAATAATTAAATCAATATATAAAATTTTATATCCCTTTAGCAGCATTGGTCTTAACAGCCCCTGCTGCTTTTTTACTTTTTAGCCAAATGTAACAGCTCACCTAATTTACTAATTGCTTGCTCCAAGCGATCACTCCACGGTAGGCCATAACTTAAACGAATACAGTTACGGTATTTATTAGTCGCTGAAAAAATATAGCCTGGGGTAATACTGATCCCTTCATCTAATGCCAAATGAAACAATTTGACGCTGTCATAACATTTGCCTAGATCAATCCACACTACACAACCACCTTGCGGATCGCTTACTCTTACAGAGCTAGGAAAGGCCTGTTGTAAACACCAGATCATTCGCTCTTTATTACTGCGCAGCGTTTGTCTGAGTAATTTTAAATTGCGTTCGTACTCCCCACTGGCAACAAACTCATATAACGTCCATTGATTGATCAGCGATGTTGAGCAGCTAAATGCTCGCTTAAAACGACGTGCTTGTGCAGCAAATTTACCGGCGATCAACCAGCCTACTCGATAACTCGGTGCCGCTGTTTTGGAGAACGACGCACATGTTAACACTAAGCCTTTTTTGGAATAGGCTTGAGCGGGTGTGCCCCGCGCAGCGCCAAAATGCAAATCACCGTATACATCATCTTCAATTAATACCACATTCTGTGATTCTAACAACTCAACCAGCTTTTTACGTTTATGATCCGGCATAAAGCTCCCCACCGGATTATTGATCGCCGTTGAAAACACACAGGCTTTTATATCATGATCTTGTAAAGCCTGATTTAGATCATCAAGCCAGATCCCATCATCTGGACACAAAGGGATCTCCAATGCTTTTAGTCCTAAACTTTCGATCAGTTCAATTATGCCGAAATAGCATGGCGACTCGATCGCTATAATATCCCCAGCTTTTGCTACACACTTTAACGCTATGGTTAATGCTTCTTGGGCACCATTAGTGATCACCAACTCTTGGCTATCAACGCCAATACCAAAATCTAAATAACGTCTAACCAATTGCTGCTTTAATGGCGAATAGCCATCAATCGCCCCATAATTAATTGCTCTGCTACCTGCCATCGACATCACTCGGCGCATAGTCCGAGCAAGCATTTTATCGGTCGGCGCAGCGGCCACAGGGTTTGCAATACCAAAAGGCACCACATCAGCCTGATGAATGGCATCGTAGACCTGCTCAATTAATACCTGCATATTAACCGACACAGGCTCACGACTTAATTTAACCCGCTTAGGTCTGGCTGACTGCATAGCAACAGACTTTAAAAAATAACCTGACTTTTCGCGTGCCTCAACTAACCCCTGCGACTCCAAAGATTGATAAGCCAATTTAACAGTTGGAATACTGACATTTAATTTGTCAGCCATTTTTCTCAGAGAAGGTAACTTTTCACCCGGCAGCAAGGTACCTTGATCGCACAATTCGCGAACTAACTGCATCACCTGTTGGTATAAAAATTCTTGCTTACTCTTATTGATCACTAATGACATAGCACGGCCTCACGAACCTAAATCTGTATAGGTTACATTTATGGTTTTCTGTATATGTTAAGTATACACATCCGCACTAGAATACACACTTAGTCAACACACTGGATAAAAAGCCATGAAAAGTATCGCACTTTACATTGTCACCGTTTTAATCTGGGGCTCAACCTGGCTCGCAATTGAATTTCAATTAGGTGATATAGCAGTTGAAACCTCATTATTTTATCGCTTTGGCTTAGCCGCTATTTTAATGTGGTTATGGGTAAGCGTTAAGAAGCTGCCTATGTATTACAGCAAGCGAGATCATGGCTTCTTCGCTTTATTAGCATTATGTAATTTCGGGTTAAATTACCTAATGCTTTATTGGGCACAAAACCATTTAACATCAGCCATGGCGTCAATTGCATTTTCATTATTACTTTTGATGAACATTGTGAATACCCGATTATTTTTTGGCAAACCCATAGCTAAACGCATTTACTTTGGTGCACTACTCGGTGTGATAGGTATTGGTTGCTTGTTCTGGCCACAATTACAGCAATTCGACTTGAATAATGAGGTGTTGGTCGGGTTACTACTTGCCCTTACAGGCACCTTTGTGGCTTCATTAGGAAATATGGTAAGCGTACGTAACTCAAAACAACATATTGGCGTAATGCAAGGCAACGCTTGGGGGATGCTATACAGCGCTATTGGTTTGTTAGCCTACTTACTATTAAGTGACGCTAGTTTGAGTTTTTCAGCGCCCGCAAGCTATTGGTATTCACTACTGTATTTAGCCATTTTTGGCACTGTTGTTGCCTTTGCTTGCTATTTTGCACTACTTAAAAATATTGGCCCAGAACGAGCAAGCTACGTTATCGTTTTATTTCCACTTGTAGCAGTAACATTGAGTACATTGTTCGAAGGTTTTATTTGGCAAGCTAACACCTTTTTAGGATTTAGTTTAGTACTACTTGGTAATGCCATAGTACTCACTCCAACAAAACGTATTAACGCTTTTTTTGCAGCAAGAGCATTGCAACAAAAAAGCTCCATCCCCAGTTAGAATGCGCAATAGCGCAACTAACGCCAAAGCGCCTACTTGTTAGGCGCTTTTTTTATTGCCCTTAACGGGGATACAAAACCGTAGTGCCTGCGGGTGGACTTTAATAGTAGCCGGCGTTTCGCCGATCAGCTCTCCATCTGCTTCTATTGATAACCCTTCACTTGTAATCACAGCGCTATTTACTTGCTGATAGATAAGCCCCTTCATACTGTGGTGATTACGCAATAGTAAACGCAAAAAGCGGTATAAGTTTGCGAATGACCCTCGCGCATTCATAGCATAGCAATCAAGCAGGCCATTGTTTAATTGCGCCTTGGGAGCAATGGCTAACCCACCGCCAAAGTAACGGTGGTTAGCAAACACAGTAATTAAATTAATCTGAGATACAGCCTGTCCTGCAAAGTTACCCACTAACCTACGCGGTTTATAGCTGAGTAAATGTTTAAACCCTGCAAAGCTATAGCCAAATGAAGACATTGCAGGCTTATCTTGTAAGGCTTTAACTACATAAGCATCAAACCCTATCCCTGCAATATTTATAAAGTAACGGTTATTTATCTGCCCAATATCGATAAGATCATCACTTTGTGAAAAAACACTTTCTTGCCAATCGCTTATATTACAAGAAAAGCCCCGAGCGAAATCATTGCCTGTGCCTTGCGGTAATAACGCCAGCGAGCACTCAGTATTAATTAACGCATTGACCGTCAAATGCAATGTGCCATCTCCCCCAATCACAACCACGCGCTTATGCGGCTTTGCTAATTTTGCAATGGCCGCACAATCTACTGCAAAATTGCCTGTGGTGATAAAGACATTAAATCGAATTTGTCTTTTTTCGCACTCTTTATACAACCACATGCACATTTTTTTATGATTTTTTTTCGTACTCGGCTTAATTATTATTAGCATTGATAGGCAAACCTATACCACCATGTAAAAACACATATAAACAAAAAATAAATTAATCTGAATAAATAGTCACTTTATTCAGCGTGAGATGCATATTAAAAATATAAAAACCATAAAAACCCCATATAAAAGCGTCTTAGCAACAAGTAAAAACACATAACTATGCACCCCTAGTTAAAAACTAAACTTAACCGCACGTTAATAACAAGCCAACCCATTAGTTTTTCTTATCTGTTCACCTTACTTTTTATCGTTTTATTTTTGTGCAATTTAGCGTCAAAATAGCCCCGTTCTCAAAACAGACATAGCCCGGAGCAAAAGTAATGAAACCAGTAAACACATTAAATGAAAATGCAGCAACCCATGTTGCCGTAAAATCAAGCAATCGCAAAGCTAAAATGCTTGCTAGACTCAACCGATACAGCAAAGCACTCGCATTAGGCGGTGTAATTCAATACAAATAATCACCCAACCATGATTATTTTAGCGGTGCAGCAAACACCCAACCACTAAACGAAGATACTTCTTTAGCTCCCTCGTTTGCTGCAACCTCTTCTTAAAACTATTAAAACTCTCCCCTTTTAGAAAAAAACTCCCTTTTTAGAACAAAAAACCAGCAAACGATCTTTTTTCCTATTTACACACCTCAATCACCTGCGTATTATTCTTTCCCAACGGAGAGATGGCAGAGTGGTCGAATGCACCGGTCTTGAAAACCGGCAGGGGTTTATAGCCCCTCTAGGGTTCAAATCCCTATCTCTCCACCATTATTAGATTTTGGTGGTTCACTCGATCATCAAAATGACAGTTTATGCGCTGGAGAGGTGGCCGAGTGGCCGAAGGCGCTCCCCTGCTAAGGGAGTATAGGGTTTGTAGCTCTATCGAGGGTTCGAATCCCTCCTTCTCCGCCATTTATTAAATTAAACCGCTTAATTGCGGTTTTTTTATGTCCGTAACCTTTACACCGTTGAAGGAGGGTGAGAATCCTCGACTAGGGTTCGACAAAATGTCTGGAACATTTTGGGCCGCTGCAAGCGCCGCGAAGCGGTTGATTACATGGACGTAAGCAAGCCCATCCCCACGTTTGACACAAATATCAGTCTAAAAAGCCTATCGTTTTATGTTCGTAACCTTTACACCGATAAAGGAGGGTGAGAATCCTCGACAAGGGTTCGATAAAATGTCAGGAACATTTTAGCCCGCTGCAAGCGCCTCCCGCGATTGATTACATGGACGTAAGCAAGCCCATCCTGTTTGACTCGCATCTCAGTATAAATCCTCCAAGCTTTATGACATTCGCGGTGGCAAGCCACTCGCCTACAAGTAATGTCTACCGTGCTTCTGTATATACTTCATTTATAACGAATACTATGCCCTACTACTTATTTTTGCTAATGTGCCAATACAACTCAACTTATACACTGATAACTATGACCGAACTTGAAAAGATGCTGGCAGGTTTTCCTTATATAGCCTCAGATCCAGAACTCGCAAAAGCACGTACAAACGCAAAGTTACTCTGCCATCAATTTAATTTAGCAGATCCAACAACACCACATGAGCGCGTTAAAATTATTGGCGAGTTACTCAAGTTTAAAGGTGAGGCGTACCTTGAGCCTATTTTTTATTGTGATTATGGCTTTAATATTGAGTTAGGCGATAATTTTTATGCAAACCACAACTTGACTATTTTAGATGTCTGCAAGGTAACCATTGGCAGTAATGTCATGTTTGGGCCTCATGTGATGATCTCAACCGCCACCCACCCTGTTGACCCTATTGAGCGTCGCAGTACTGAGTTTGGACAGCCTATTACCATTGGCAACGATGTTTGGCTTGGTGGCAATGTGTCGGTATTGCCTGGAGTTAATATTGGTAATAATTGTGTTATTGGCGCAGGTAGTGTAGTAACAAAGGATATTCCCGCCAACTCTGTGGCGGTGGGAAATCCATGTAAAGTGATTAGAAGAATAGAGGCTAAATAGCCTCTATGATTGTTAACGTGGTTTAACCCTGCAAGCTAAACCCGTCCGCATCGAGATGCGCAGGAAAGCTTTGTTTAAATCGCTCAAGCGGCTCTTTATCAAGTGTCGTGATCAACACAGAGCTTTCATTGTCCTTCGCTTGAGCCAATGTATCCCCTTTAAAATCATACACAGCCGTG
This sequence comes from Pseudoalteromonas sp. APC 3893, assembly GCF_030408095.1. Lineage (NCBI taxonomy): Bacteria > Pseudomonadati > Pseudomonadota > Gammaproteobacteria > Alteromonadales > Pseudoalteromonadaceae > Pseudoalteromonas > Pseudoalteromonas sp. APC 3893. The sequence continues at coordinate 140,442 of NZ_JASDCD010000006.1, read as the reverse complement.
CCGCCATTATGGGCAACGCCATTGCCATCATCACCGACGCGGTTAACGCCAATTACATAACACTGATTTTCCATTGCACGGGCCATTAATAAGGTGTCCCACACTTTGCGTCTTGCTGCTGGCCAATTAGCTACATTGACCATCACATCATAATCATTACGGCTGCGCTGAAATACCCCAAAACGTAAGTCATAGCATACTTGCGGTAAAATTCTAAAACCATTGAGGGTAAACACTTCACGCCGCTCACCGGCTTTCACAAAGTCGCCTTCTTTGCCCAAACAAAATAAATGACGTTTGTCGTAATATTTCACTTTGCCATTGGGCCAAACCCAATAAAAACGATTGGCTTTCTTATCGCCTTGTTGCACCAATACTGAGCCTGCTATCACCGCATTGGCTGAGTTAGCCGTCGTAATCATCCAATTAAGCACGGTACCATTTTCAGGCTCTGCGCAATCAAGGTTAATAGCGAACCCTGTGGCGAATGTTTCTGGTAATAATATAAGTTCTACTGATTTATCTATATTGGCTACTTTATTGCTAAAATGCGTCAAGTTAGCATCTTTATCTAACCAATTAAGCGATGTTTGTATCAGTGCTATGGTTAAAGTTGACATAAAATCTCCGCCGTTTGTAATAGTGTGGCCTCATTTTTAGCAAAACAAAGGCGAATCACTTTATCGTTACTTGGTTGCTGATAAAACACGCTCAGTGGAATGGTTGCAACCCCAGCTTGCTCTACTAGCCAGTGGCAAAACTCTACATCATTGAGATCTGATACATCACTGTAATCAAGTAGTAAAAAGTAAGTGCCTTCACTAGGCAAAATAGTAAAGCGGCTATCTTTGAGAGCATTGCTCAACACATCGCGCTTTTGTTGGTAAAACTCACTGAGTTCATCTACATGCTCACCTTGTTGCTCTAGCATATCGGCGAGTGCATGTTGCGCAGGCGTAAAACTTGAAAAGGTCACATATTGGTGAATTTTACGAAACTCCACCGTAAGTGCTGCCGGGGCAATACAGTAGCCCATTTTCCAGCCGGTGCTGTGAAAGGTTTTACCAAAGCTTGAGATCACAAAGCTCTTGGCAAACAATTCTTCATCACGTAGCACACTTAAGTGTGGCTGGTTATCAAAAGTAATGTGCTCGTATACTTCATCACTTATTACATACAAATCATGCTTGCAGACCAAGGCTTTCAGGGCGTTTATATCGTGTTGCTTTAACGTTTTACCGCTTGGGTTGTGTGGGGTATTAATAATTATAGCCCGCGTTTTACTGTTAATAGCCGCAGCTACCGTTTGCCAGTCAATTGCATAGCTTGGGGCCTGCAACGCAATATTAATTGACTTGCCACCAGCCAGTTCAATCGCAGGTTGATAAGAATCATACGCAGGGTCAAATACGATAACCTCATCACCTTTGCGCACTAACGCTTGAATGGCAACAAACAGTGCCTCAGTCGCCCCTGATGTAACTGTTACTTGCTCTGCTGCGTCTACTTGAGCTGCATATTTACGCTTAACCAATTGAGCGATTTGTTGCTGCAAGCGCGGTACACCTGATGAAGGTGAATATTGGTTAACGCCTTCAAGCACATAATGATTAAGTTGTTTTTTAAGTAACTCTGGCGCATCAAACTCAGGAAAACCCTGCGATAAATTAATTGCTTTAAATTGATTTGCTAAAGCGGTCATTTGACTAAAAATACTGGTGCCTAAATTTGGCAATTTACTTTCAAACACTGGTTACCCTTAATGATGGTTTTGCGCCCAAAGCGATGCTATCATTGCTTTTAACAGAAGTATAGCCGTCTAAAACAGTATGGGGAATGTATGCATAACAATACCGCTATTTCAGAACTTATAGAAGCAGGAAAATGGATCAGTCAACGTGGTTGGGTACCTGCCACAGGTGGTAATTTTTCAGCACGAACTAATACAGGCTTTGTAGTGACTGCCAGCGGTTTTGACAAAGGCCAATTAGGGTCGCATACCTTTATTGAGCTAGATCACGCAGGTAATCGCAGTGCTAGTGCAGCCAAACCATCGGCCGAGACTGAATTGCATTTAAGCATGTATAGATTAATTCCTTCAGCTAATTATGTACTGCACACACACTCTGTCGCCGCGACTGTATTGTCTCGAGTTATTAAAGGCCACAGCCTAGATTTACACGGCTACGAAATGCAAAAATCATTAACCAACATAACCTCGCATTTAGACACCTTAAGCATTCCTATTTTTGATAACGACCAAGATATTGACCGCCTCAGCTTATTAGTCAGTGATCATCATCTACATATCCCTATTGAACATGGCGTGCTTATTCGTGGTCATGGTCTGTATGTTGTGGGTCGCACAATAGCTGAAGTTCGCCGTCAATTAGAAGGCCTCGAGTTCTTATTGTCATGTGAACTAGAACGCTTAAAATTAGTTGGATTAGAATCATGATCAAAGCGCTACTAACCGATATTGAAGGCACAATCACCCGTATTTCGTTTGTTAAAGAGGTGCTGTTTCCATATGCCGCCGAACAACTTCCTGAATTTGTAAAAGCTCAGCAAACGCAAAGCGCGGTAGCAGAGCAAATTACTGCCGTAAAGGCGATTATTGAACAACCGAATGCCAGCATCGATGTGGTAATTAACACTTTACTTGAGTGGATCCGGGACGATAAAAAAATCACCCCATTAAAACAGTTGCAAGGCCTGATTTGGCAAACTGGCTATGAAAATGGCGATTTTACCGGCCATTTATACCCAGATGCCTACCAGTTCTTAGTTGCGCAGCAACAAGCCGGCCAGCAGCTTTACGTGTATTCATCAGGTTCAGTGAAAGCTCAACATTTAATTTTTAACTATTCTGACTTTGGCGATATTCGCTCCTTATTTACCGATTACTTTGATACCAACGTGGGTGCCAAGCAAGAAGCCAGCGCTTATGAGAACATTATTGCCCAGTTACCTTTTGCCGCTAACGAAGTGTTATTTTTAAGTGATGTAGCCGCAGAGCTCGATGCTGCTAAGGCCGCAGGTTTAAAAACCCTACACTTGATTCGCGATGGTCAAGCAAGCTCTCCTGCACATAATTATATTAGCGATTTCAGCCAATTTACTGCGGAGTATTTAGCATGAGCAAACTGACTATTTTTGCTGATTGTAACGCCAGCAATACATTATTAGATACCCAAGATACAAAACAAATTGCCGCTGAGCTGAATAAAGTAAATGTAAGATTTGAACAGTGGCAAGCAAACGCAGTTATTAACGCAGATACCAGCCATGAAGATATAATTAATGCCTACAGCAACGATATTAAACGTTTAAAGCAACAAGGCGGCTATCAAACTGTAGACGTTATTTCGCTGGCAAAAGGTAATCCAAATGCCACGGAGCTTCGTGCGAAATTTTTATTTGAGCATACCCATAGCGAAGATGAAGTGCGCTTGTTTGTAAAAGGCCAAGGGCTATTTTGCCTACATATTAATGACAAGGTATACCAAGTGCTTTGCCAACAGGGTGATTTAATTTCAGTCCCTGAGCTGACCCCGCATTGGTTTGATATGGGCAGCAATCCTGAATTTACTGCCATTCGTTTATTCAATAATGTTGAAGGTTGGGTGGCGCAAAGCACGGATTCCGAGATAGCTAAACAGTTTCCGCTTTTAGATTAATCTATAGGAATAAAAATGGAAAAATTATTTTCGTACGGCACCTTACAACTCGAGCAAGTCCAACTTGATACCTTTGGCCGCTTGCTTGAGGGCCAAACCGATACACTACAAGGTTACGTAGTAGGCGAAGTTGAAATCACCGATGCCGCCGTGCTTAAAAGCAGCGGCCAGCGGTTTCATCCTGCATTAATTAAAACTGGCCTTGCAACAGATACCGTAACCGGCACTATTTTTATCATCACCGAGCAAGAACTCGACAATGCCGATAACTATGAAGTGGATGACTATATCCGTGTGGAAGAACTATTTAGTACTGGAAGCAGTGCCTGGGTGTATGTAGCAAAAGATTGAGATTTTTAAAGTAAGGTGACTTGAGAAGCTTAACTCTGTACTATATTTTTAGTATATCTTTTATCGCTCTTGGATTCTTCTAATGGTTAACGAACAATATCAAAAGTCTAAACAGCAACTTGCTTTTTCACGTAAGCAAGTTGAAAAGGCTGGGCGTATTTTTCGTAAAAAAGAAGGCGATGTTGAATTTGCTACCGAAGTCATTCAAAATTATCGCGCGGCACACTTATACCCACTCACTATCATCAAAAACCTTGTATGGAAGCATGTTAAAAAGTTACACCTACTTGAATCCGCTACGATAGTAAGGCGATTAAAGCGTCTACCCACTATTATTGACAAACTACAACGTGAAACATTAGACGGTAAAAGTGAAAATGCCATCAGCCTCAAACGTATGCACGATATAGGTGGTTGCAGAGTCATTTTAGATAGTTTAGATCACCTATATGAACTCAATAACAGCTTAGATTCAAGCAGAACTGTCCATAGCGTAAAATCATATGACTATATAAAGCATCCGAAAGCGACTGGCTATAGAGGCATTCATAGGGTTTATAAAAGTTACAACAATTTAGAATCGCACGATTACAAAGGCTTTCAGATTGAAGTTCAGTTACGTACCCGGCTACAGCATTTATGGGCAACTACAGTTGAAATTATCGATATTATTGAAAAAGAGACGCTAAAGACAAATCCAAAGATGGCTGATACAGACTGGAAGCGTCTGTTCTTTATTATGGGCGAATTTTTAGCTGTAAAAGATGGTGCTCATCAATTAACTCAGCAGCAAATTCTAGTATATACTGATGAACTTGCTACATTAAACAAAAAACTTGCTGCTTTTCATAAGCTTGATGCATTTAATCGTGCTTTTCAATTAGACGAAATTAAAAATAAATCCAAAAATACCGGATTTGCTTTGCTAGTTCATAATACTGAAACCCAAGAAGGCCGAGCATTTCTTTATGCCCCAAACAAAAAGCAACAGGCACTCACTCATTATGCAGAACACGAAAAGCAACAGGCACTCACTCATTATGCAGAACACGAAAAGCAAACTCAAAATAACGTACTTTTAGTTGCTGGTAGTGACTTAAAATCGATTGAAAAGGCATATCCCAACTACCTAAATGACACCTCAGAGTTTCTTTCTGAATTTAGCCGTATTTTATTAACTTAACTCTTTTAGTTTTCCTGCTTCTACTTCCCGTTGGTTATAAACGCCTGTATCGAGCACCCAACCAGTAATAAGCGAGGCTGGAGTCACATCAAACGCAGGGTTGTAGACGTTAGCATTGATAGGTGCCCATAGCGCTTCACCAAAACTTCCGCTTACGCCACGCACTTCAGCGCTATTACGCTGCTCTATTTCAATCTCTGCGCCGCATGCTGTGTTTACATCGAGCGTGGTAAGTGGGGCAACGACATAAAATGGGATGTTATGAAAATGCGCCAACACCGCTAAATTATAAGTGCCCACTTTATTAGCAAAATCACCGTTGGCAGCAATACGATCAGCGCCAACAAAAATTTTATCCACCTGACCTGCAGCCATTAAACTTGCTGCCATATTATCGCAAATCAAGGTGTAAGGTACTTGCCAGCGCTCGAGCTCAAACGCTGTTAAACGCCCGCCTTGTAGTAATGGCCGAGTTTCATCAACCCAAACATGAATATCGCCATATTGCTGCTGGGCTTTATAAATAACACCTAAAGCGGTACCAACTCCTGCTGTCGCAAGTGCGCCGGTATTGCAATGGGTAAGAATATTATCACCACTGTTAACCAGTGCTGCACCATGATTTGCCATGCTTTCGCATAAGGCGATATCTTCATTAAATAAGTTGATCGCACTGCTTACAATGGCTGTAACAAAATCATCTTGTTGTAAGGCAGTACGTAACTTTGCCATACAGTGCATAAGGTTAACCGCTGTTGGCCGAGTAGCTTCTAGCTCATCAATCGCTGCTGCCAATGTGCCTTTTGTAGCGCCCTGCTCAGCTAAATGCGCAACAAGTAAACTTGCACCTAAACCAATAAGTGGTGCTCCACGTATTTTTAGGCTTAAGATTAAATCTCGCATAGTGGCTACATCATCGCATACATGCCACGTTTGCTGATGTGGCAATAGGTACTGATCTAATACACTTAATGTATTATTTTGATATTTTAAGCTGCTCGCTATGAGATCTTGCATCATTAATCCTGACAATGTTTTCGCTGTTATTTATTCTACAGTAGTTTTTAAATCACACAACTAAGAAGTATAGACATCTAAACGGTTGAGAGTATAGAATGCTACAACTGCTTATTTTATGAGATTCTCTTTATGGCTGAGTACTTTGCTTTCAATGCCCAACACGCTGTTGATTATATTAAACACCTTATTAAAAATGACGGCCTAAATTGTTTTAAAAAAGAGACTGAATTGACAGCCTATGAGTTTGGCGATGGTAATTTAAATCTAGTATTTAGAATAAGCGACAAGCAAAACAATAGCGTTATTTTAAAGCAAGCCTTGCCTTATGCCCGTTGTGTGGGTGAATCATGGCCATTAACGCTTGATCGAGCACGCATTGAAGCTGAGGTTTTACTCAATCACGGTGTATTAAGTCCTGACTACACGGCAAAAGTTTTACACCACAATCCAGAGCAAGCGCTGACTATTTTAGAAGATCTCGGCCACTTACAAATTTTGCGCAGCGCACAAATAAACGCAGAGCAATTTCCGCTACTCGGCCAGCATGTTGCACATTACCTCAGCCATACCGGTTTTTATAACTCAGATTTTTACTTAGCCGCACAAGATAAAAAAGCCAAAGTCAGTCAGTTTACTAATCCTGAATTGTGCCAAATTACTGAAGACTTATTTTTTAACGATATTCTGCGTGAACATGAGCGCAATAACTACCCAAGCAAACTGCAAAGCACTGTTAATAAATTGCAAAATAATGCCGCACTGCACTTAGCGATCGCAAAACTTAAAGCGAGGTTTTTATCATGCCCGCAAACATTACTGCATGGCGATATGCATAGCGGTAGTATTTTTGTGGATCAAAATACCACTAAGATGATCGACCCTGAATTTGGCTTTTTTGGTCCAGTTGGCTTTGATATCGGCTCATTTATCGGTAATTTACTATTAAACTATTGCGCGCAAAACGCCCGCATTAATGAATTTATTATTCGCCGTAACTACCAGACACATCTATTAACTTGCCTGCAAGAAAGTTACTCTTTATTTGAGCAGCACTGGCTGACATTAATTGCAAAGCATACAACAGATAATAATTTAAAAGCCGCCGGTTATGGCGAGTATTTTATGCAACAAGTATTGCAAGATGCGATTGGTTACTGTGGAACCGAGCTGATACGTCGTACCATTGGCTTAGCCCATGTTGCTGACATTGATGGCATTGAAGACGAACAAGCGCGTTTAGAGGTGCAACGCCATACCTTAGCGCTGGGCGAGCAATTAATGCTTAACGCTCATACCTGCAATAATAAAGAAGCATTTTTCTCCTTATTAATTAGCCAACTAAATTAAGTTTATAAAATAGCAAAGGCACTTTATTAAGTGCCTTTATCAATCTATTTTGAGCAGACCTATTACCTAGCTTTACATTATTGGTAATTTTCATACATTTTATCAAGTGGCTCTGACAGGCCATTTTCTTGCACAACGCGAACATGCTGGCGGCCGAGTTCTCGGGCACTAAATACCCCACATGAGTGGGCAATTAAACCTGCACCGTAATGAATATACTTATTGTAGTTGGCGACACGCTGCGCTTTATCGGCTACATCTAAGCCTTTTTGTAAACGCTCGTTATGCGTTGTAATCCCCGTTGGGCAAGTGTCTTTATTGCACTGCAGCGCTTGAATACACCCCAAAGCAAACATATGACCACGTGCAGAGACAACAAAGTCAGCGCCCAATGCTAATGCCCAAGCTACCTTTGACGGCACAATGAGCTTACCAGATGCTATAACTTTGATTCGTTCACGTAAGCCATGCTTTTCCAGCATATTAACGACTAAGGGTAAACTTTCTCGAAGCGGTAACCCAACTGAGTCCATAAGCGGTTGGGGCGCAGCCCCCGTGCCGCCATCAGCACTATCGATTGTAATAAAGTCAGGTGCAGACTCAATACCACGGTGATTGATCTCAGCAAATAAGGTTTCTAACCAAGCATAAGCACCGATCACCGCTTTAAAACCAGTCGGTTTGCCTGTGACTGCACGCACTTTAGCAACCATATCTAATATATCTGCAGGTGTTTTTACTTCTAAGTGCCCATTTGGACTAATCGAATCATGTCCTTGGGGTATGCCACGAATAGCGGCAATTTCTGCGGTGACCTTTTTGCCTGGTAACATACCGCCCTTACCTGGCTTTGCACCTTGGCTCATTTTAATTTCGAACATTTTAACTTGCTCATGAGCCGCAATCTCTTTGAGCTTTTCATCGCTTAAGTTACCGTGCTCGTCCCTAACCCCATATTTAGCTGTACCAATTTGAAATACCAGATCAGCCCCGCCTTCCAAATGATATGGGCTTAATCCACCTTCACCAGTGTTCATCCAGCAGTCAGCCATTTTTGCACCTTTTGATAACGCACGCACCGCAGGTTTTGATAAAGCGCCAAAACTCATTCCCGAAACGTTAAACAGTGATTTAGTAATATATGGATTTGGACAATAAGGTCCTAAGGTAACAGCGCTGGGTTCAAGCGCATCTTCATCTAAGGTAGGAAAAGCACAGTTCATGAACATCACGGTGCCCGTAATCTCTAAACTCTGAGTTGAGCCAAACGCCGCAGTGCGGTCAACATTTTTCGCCGCACGATATACCCAACTACGATCAGCGCGATTAAATGGCATTTCCTCACGATCCATCGCGAAGAAGTACTGTCTAAAGAACTCTCCTTGACGCTCAAAAAAATATCTAAATCGACCAATAACTGGATAGTTTTTACGAATCGCATGCTTGGATTGAGTAACGTCACTAATGTAAAAATAAATTACTAATAAAACTAAGCACCCAAACACTACAATGAATAAACTGGCAAATACATCAATACTAAATATAATAAAATTACTCACGCAACGCCCCTTGCTGGTTATTTTTCTAGCTTTGAGCATATAAGTAGAACAAGTTTCAAGCAAATGCTTTAAAAGGAAAACTCGGTTACGTGCCGAGCAAGCACGCACCGAGATACAGTAAGGATAGAAATTTAGCCGCGTTTTTCTAGCTCAGTTTGAATGTATTGATAGATTTGATCTTCTAACACTGACATCGGCACAGAGCCGTGACGTAAAATTTGATTATGGAACTCACGAATATCAAAATCTTGGCCAAGCGCTTGTTCAGTCTCTTTACGTAAACGCTTAATCGTTAACTCACCTATTTTGTATGACAACGCCTGTGCGGGCCACGAAATATAACGATCAGTTTCTGTTTTGACGTTATGTAATGAAAGCGCAGTGTTTTCGCTCATAAATTTCATCGCACGATCGCGACTCCAGCCGTACATGTGCATGCCAGTATCAACCACTAACCGCGCTGCACGCCACATTTCATAAGTTAAACGGCCAAAGTTGCTATAAGGGTCTTGATAAAAACCGGCTTCTAGGCCTAGGTATTCTGAGTATAATCCCCACCCTTCACCAAACGCGGATAAATACGCATCACGGCGATAACTAGGTAAATATTCAAGCTCTGCATTTAACGAAATTTGTAAGTGATGACCAGGTACTGCTTCATGCAGAGTTAACGCTTCTAAAACGTAAAGTGGGCGCTTATCAAGTGCATACGTATTTACCCAATAATATCCAGCTTGATCATCGCGACGCGAACCTGAGTAGCGACCAGTTGTATATTTTGGCGCGATACTAGCTGGCACTGGAGCTACACCGTATGGCATACGAGGCAAGGTATGAAACAACTTTGGTAACTGCGCATCCATTTTCTTCGCAATATATGAGGCTTCTTTTAATAACTCTTCCGGTGTTGTGGCATAAAATTGCGGATCAGTTCGTAAAAAATGCACAAACTCGGCAAACGAGCCTTCAAAGCCCACCTCTTTAATTACCTCGTCCATTTCACTACGAATACGAGCAACTTCCTTTAAACCCAGCTCATGTATTTCTTTTGGTGTCATGTCTGTTGTTGTGTAGTACTTTGCCCTGTTTGCATAAAATGCTTCGCCATTTGGCGTGGTTGAAATGCCAACTTCACTGCGCGCACCCGGTTGGTATTCTTCATTAAAGAAGGTCAGATAATCTTTATAAGCACCAATCACTTGCTCTTTAATTACTTTTTTCGCTTGCTGCTGCAGTGTACTAAACTCGCCATTAGGTAAGCCCGCGGTGTTAGTTAAAAATGGCTTATAAAACTCTGATTGCGTTACATCATCAACAATATAGGCTGTAATTGAGTCTTGATAACCTACCAATACCGCTTTAGGTTGAGTTAGCCCGACCTCTAAACCTTTACGCATCCATCCTATATTTTGCGCGAAAAATCGAGGAATTTGCTGCAAACGTTCTAAATATAGCTGATAGTCTGCTGAGGTTTTAAAGTCAGATTGCGATACCATAAAAGACAAGCTCGAGTGAAAACCATATTCAGATGTCAGCGGCATATAATGGCTGTTAAATACATACTCATCGATGCTGTTCTGCACTTGGGCACGTATGATGGTTAAGTTAATACGGTTTTCTTCACTTAGTGTGTCTTTATCAATGGCATCAAGCTGCGCCAAAAGATCGGTATTTTTTTGATATTTTTGTTCTAAAAACTCAGCTGATAAGTTATTTAATAAATAGCCATCAACTCCCTCAGGACTGCTATATGGACTGATGCTTTTGCGATAATCAACGATTGATTGCGCCACTGCAGTGAATTGTTGATCACTATCAACACTCGTCATTTGACAGGCACTTAATGAGCATACAAACGCGATGCTTAATACAGAATGGCGAAAAACAGCTGGTGTCTTATTTTTGAACTTTATTTTCATCTTGAAAGGCTCTGCGAACTTTAGTTGATTTTAAACTACCTTATTCGATCAGTTTTACCAAAATAAATGCGACCAAGAGTTGCTTTGATCAGGTTAAATTTACTTCAAGGTTTGCCTAGTACTTAAACAGCACTTTGTTATCGTTTATAAAACAAGCTATCGATCGGCAAAAAAGTAAATATCCATGGTAAAAAGTACTTTTTTACTTTTAAATACGCGCGATACAGATTAATGTAGGTAAGTATCAAATGCTGGGATTGCGCTGATGTCTTAAGGAGTGAGTTATTTAGTTTAGCTGTTATGCGTATTTAATTGGTATAAATAAATGATGTTCCATGACTCCATGGCTATTGCTCAAGAAAAAATGACAAAAGTATGTATCTTTTTAGAACGTCATGCACTACCACCCTCCCCACTCAATTATAATGTTGTTTATACCTATATTAGCCAAGCAAATGCAGAGCTAAACGCCACATTAGACCGCGCAGTTGCGCTTGGCCAAGAAATAGACTGTGTTTACATCGAACAACTGTACTTTGATTATATGGACCAAGCCCACCAGACTGAAACATCAATGGTGCGTAATGTCGATGGGATTATTAATTCACTCTCACGCAGTGCTAAATCAACAGAGCATGATATTGTTCGTTTTGCTAGCCAAGTGAGTGATTGCGTACATTCGCTCGATGAAAATAACGCTCAAAAAAGCCGATTAGCACTTGATACCTTAAGCAAGCATACAGCGCAATTACTTACTCAACATCAACAATTTAAACAAGAGCTTATCAAAGCAAAAAGACTGCAAGAAAAAACTCAGCAACAATTAGTGCAGCTGCGTAAACAACATATTACAGACCAACAAACAGGCTTATATAAGCGCCATTATTTAAACCAACAAACTCAACTTTGGTTAAATCAAAACAAGTCTGTTTGTGCAATTGCTATTCAAATTGATAATTTAGATCACTTTATTGATAATTATGGCGACATGATTGGCGAAGTTATTTTAAATAAAGTAGCCAAGCAAATACAAAAGTACGTGTTTGAAAGTGGACTACCTGGTCGCACGGGCAAAGATGCTTTTACCATTTTATTAGCTGATATAGATCCTGAAACTGCCAATGTTATTGCTGAAAAAGTCCGTAATGGTGTTGAAAAACTACGTTTTGTTAGCTCTAAGAGCGGTCTAAAACTACCCACTATTGACCTATCCCTAGGCATTGCAAAGTACCAAGATGAAAAAGACTTTAATAAACTCGCTCGTAAAGCATCAAATGCGGCCTATAAAGCAAAATCACTAGGACAAAGCAGCTTTATCACTGGACAATAACCTCATGCTTGATCCAAAAGCATTTTTTCTATAATCAAATTGCACCTCAGGGGTACTATCAAGTACACTAGTCTCTATTACCACGATAGAGATTTATCATGAACGAGAATCAAGAAAAGACTACGCATTTTGGCTATAAAACCGTTGCCGAAACAGACAAAGCTTCTATGGTTGCTGACGTGTTTCATTCCGTTGCAGCAAAATATGACGTAATGAATGATCTCATGTCTTTTGGTATTCATCGTTTGTGGAAACGCCAAACCATTGCCAGCTCGGGCGTTCGTAAAGGGCATCACGTTCTCGACTTAGCAGGTGGTACTGGCGACTTAACCGCTAAATTCAGCCAACTTGTCGGTGATACTGGGCAAGTAGTTTTAGGTGATATTAATTCATCGATGCTAAAAGTAGGTCGTGAAAAACTTCACAACCTAGGCCTTGTTGGTAATATTGACTATGTGCAGATGAATGCTGAGGCATTGCCATTCCCAGATAACAGTTTTGATTTAATCACCATTGCTTTTGGTCTACGTAATGTCACGGATAAAGATAAAGCACTGCGTTCTATGTACCGTATTTTAAAGCCAGGCGGACGTTTATTGGTATTAGAGTTTTCAAAGCCTGAGCATGAAGTATTAAGTAAAGCCTATGACTTTTACTCTTTTAATTTATTACCGACTATGGGTAAGCTCGTTGCTAATGATGGCGATTCATACAAATACTTAGCTGAATCGATTCGTATGCACCCAGATCAAGATACCCTTAAAAGTATGATGGAAGACGCAGGCTTCGAACAAACGACTTATCAAAATTTAACCGGTGGTATTGTTGCCCTACATCGTGGTTTTAAATATTAAAATATAATTCTTACCAAAACCGAATTAAGGTGTTGTTATGTTGACTAACTTTATTGTTGCGCTGGTTGAACGTATTTTAAATACCAGCTTAAAACTTGATACCTCCTTAATCGATAAACTTGAGCCTGTGTCACATAAACGATTACTTATTGACATCCGAGACTGGCAACAACAATTTGTACTAGTCTTTACCAAGCAAAGTATTCACTTACACAGAACTAACGAACAACAATTCGACTGTATGATTAGTGGTGATATAGAAACCCTCCTAGCACTTAAAAACCCTGCTATGTTGACCCAGTTAATTCGCCAAGATAAGTTAGACTTACAAGGTGATTTAAACATAGCTCAAGGCTTTAGTAATGCATTTTCAGCTATGGATATAGATTGGCCGGAACATTTGTCTCGCTACTTAGGTGATGCTCCCGCACAACAGTTATGGCAAATAATGCAGAGTGCTAAACACCAAGGATTAGTTACAGACAACAAAGTAACAGCGACCTTAACCCAATTATGTCAAGACGAACTCAAAGTGACCATTCACCCACTTGAGCTTGACCAGTTCAAACAGCAAACACGTCAGCTCAAAGGTCAAGTCGCTCAACTTGAGCAACGTATCAACCAATTACTTCAGATCCACTAAATCAGTAAGGATTATTTGTGTCAGCAGCTCGGCTTTATTACATTACCAAAACCCTGCTTAATTACGGTTTAGATGAGTTAATTCCAAGCAAAAAAATTCCTTGGTATGGCAAAGTTGGCCGTGCTAGTTTATTTTGGCTTAAAAATAAACATAAAGAAAAACCAGCAGGGTTACGCTTGCGCCTAGCGTTACAACAACTAGGCCCGGTATGGATTAAGTTTGGTCAAATGCTGTCAACACGACGAGATTTGCTGCCACATGATATAGCTACAGAGCTGGCCTTATTACAGGATAAAGTACTACCTTTCGAAGGCGAGCTTGCGCAACAATTAATTGAAAATGCGTTAGAGATTAATGACATTAGTGAATGCTTTAGTGACTTTGAACAAACACCATTAGCGTCAGCATCTATTGCACAAGTACATACCGCCACCTTAATTGACGAACACAATCAACCACAAGATGTGGTAATAAAAGTGATTCGCCCTGATATCAAAGTACAGATTGATGCTGATTTAGCGTTAATGGAGCAATTTGCAAAAGTAATAGCAAAACTGGTTAATGAAGCAAAACGCTTGCGCCCCGTCGAAGTAGTAAAAGAGTATAAAAAAACATTGCTTGATGAGCTCGATTTAATGCGCGAAGGTGCCAACGCAATCCAGCTAAGGCGCAACTTTGAAGACTCTGACTCGCTATATATACCTTATGTTTACAGTGATTACAGCCGATCGAATATTTTAGTGATGGAGCGTATTTACGGTATTGCGGTATCTGACACAGAGTCCCTAATGGCGCAAAACACTAACATGAAACTACTTGCAGAACGTGGTGTTGAAGTATTCTTCACACAAGTTTTCCGCGACAGTTTTTTTCATGCTGACATGCATCCGGGTAATATATTTGTCTCTTATGATACGCCAGAAAACCCTAAGTTTATTGGTATAGACTGCGGTATTGTTGGCACACTTAATAAAGAAGATAAGCGTTATTTAGCAGAAAACTTCATCGCCTTTTTTAACCGTGATTATCGCCAAGTTGCGCAGCTACATGTTGATTCAGGCTGGGTGCCTAAAGATACCAGTGTAGAAGAGTTTGAGTTTGCGATTCGCACAGTGTGCGAACCGATTTTTAACAAGCCGCTAGCTGAGATCTCGTTTGGTCATGTGTTAGTCAACCTATTTAATACCGCTCGTCGCTTTAATATGCAAGTTCAACCACAATTAGTGCTATTACAAAAGACCTTACTGTATGTTGAAGGACTCGGACGGCAATTGTACCCACAACTTGATTTGTGGCAAACAGCGAAGCCTTTTTTAGAAGACTGGGTCAAGCAGCAAGTAGGGCCACTCGCGGTGCTTAAGCAAATGTATGCTAACTTGCCATTCTGGGCTGAAAAAATGCCCGAATTACCAGATCTAATTTATTACAACTTGAAGCAGCAATGCAAAACAAGTGAACCACTAGCAGCACCAGCGTCACATAAACCACTTATCATGGGAGTGTTTGCTGGCGCCGCAATGATAGTCTCAGGCTTGTGTTACTTACAAAGCGACATAATAGCCAGCACTGTTGCAGCTAGCTGTTCATTAATTGGCTTTATTTTAGCGTGGCGAAACGCATAAACTAAGTGCTATTTACATTTTGCTGAGTATAATCAGCGTAAACATACAATAAAATTTGGAGTAGATCATGGGCTTTGGCGGTATCAGTATTTGGCAATTATTAATAGTGTTAGCAATTATAGTGCTACTTTTCGGCACTAAAAAACTACGCGGTATCGGCGGTGATTTAGGTAACGCTGTAAAAGGCTTTAAAAAAGCTGTATCTGAAGAAGAACAAGCAAAAAGCACTGACAATATAGAGCAATCGACTAATTCAGTGCACAGCAAAGAAACGGCTGATAAAAGCAAAGAAGACCATAAGGCTTAATTAAAATGGGCATGTGGGAACTTATTGTGGTTTTGATTGTGGGCCTTATTGTACTTGGTCCTGAGCGATTACCTGTTGCAATTAGAACTGTAAGCCGCTGGATAAAAACAATAAAAACGATGGCAAACTCAGTCAAAGCAGAAGTAAACGAAGAACTTCGGGTGCATGAGTTACATCAAAACCTTAAAAAAGCTGAGCAACAAAGTATGCAAGACTTAAGCCCCGCTTTAAAAGACTCTGTTGATGAACTTCAAAAAGCAGCTGACTCAGTTACCCACAGCTATAAAAAAACGTCTGAGCCAACCGATAAAGTGAATATTGATGAACAAAAATGAAATTATTTTTGCTGTCCGTGGTCTATTCATAGGTAATGATTAAATTATGACTGAACAAACTCAATCTGGCTTTGTTGGTCATTTAATTGAATTACGTAATAGGTTAATGAAGGCACTACTAGCTATTTTATTGTTTTTTATTGCCTTCGTTTATTTTGCAAATGATATTTACAGCTTTGTTGCAGCACCTTTAGTCGCGCACTTACCTAGTACCGCTACTATGATCGCCACAGATGTCACAGCACCCTTTTTTGCACCGTTTAAGTTAACCTTATTTGTCGCTTTATTTGCTGCAATCCCGGTTATTTTACACCAAATTTGGGGGTTTATTGCACCAGGATTATACAAACACGAAAAACGCATGTTAATGCCAATATTAGCATCGAGTATTCTATTGTTTTATAGCGGTATTGCGTTTTGTTATTTTGTGGTATTACCGATCATACTGGGCTTTTTTACCAGTGTTGGTCCACAAATGATGACATTAGCTCCGGATATAAGCAGCTATTTAAGCTTTGCTCTAAAGCTATTTTTTGCCTTTGGTGTCGCATTTGAAATACCTGTAGCAATCATGTTGCTATGCTGGAGTGGCGCTACGACCACTCAAAGCTTAAAAGAAAAGCGCCCTTATATTGTGGTAGGTGTTTTCGTGGTGGCTATGTTTTTAACCCCACCAGACGTACTCTCACAAACATTATTAGCATTTCCGATGCTACTGTTATTTGAATTGGGATTAATTTTAGCGGCTTTTTACAGTGTTAAGCCTCAGCAAGATGAATCAGAGGAATAAATGAAAAAACAAATATTACCAATAATAGCAATTTTAAGTGCATCAACAGTTTATGCCGATGAAGTGAACTTACAAGCATTACAGGCCTGCACCTTCGTTGAAAATGATTTTAATCGCCTCTTATGCTACGACAACACAATGGCAGGAAAATCATTAAGCAAACCAACAACGACAAAACAGTTAACCTCTACTGAGACGGTCACATCTGATGCAACAGCCGGTGCGGTGGTAGCTACTGATAAAATAGTAAAAACCAAAAATGAAGATTTTGGTTTAGAACATAAAGAAGTCGCAAAAGAAAATGATGACGAAATTACAGCAAACGTTACTAATGTTAAAGAAGCACCATATGGCGAGCTGATCATTACACTTGATAACGGCCAGCAATGGCGTCAAATAGGTTCAGACCGATTACGTTTAGACTCTGGTGACACAGTCATTATCGAACGTGGTATGTTCAATTCCTTTTTGCTGAAGAAACAAGGGAAAAATCGTACTATTCGTGTGAAACGTACTGATTAATGACCTCAATGCTAATAGATGCAGGTGTAAACCTTACAAATCATCAATTTGATGGCCAGCATGAAGCTGTTATTGCGCGCGCTAAAGCAGAAAAAATTAACCAAATGCTACTTATTGGCTGTGATGTACAAAGCAGCCAGCAAGCACAAAGCCTTGCAGAAAAACACCAGCTATTAGCTACCGCAGGTGTCCATCCCCATGATGCTAAAACCGTGGATCAGCAATTAGAGCAACAACTAACTTTGCTTGCTCAACAAAAACAAGTGGTCGCTATTGGTGAATGTGGCCTAGATTATAATCGTGATTTTTCACCTCGAGACATTCAACGAAGTGTATTTACGCGTCAGCTCATATTAGCTGAACAGTTAAATTTTCCCGTGTATTTGCATGAACGTGATGCGAGTGAAGATATGCTGAAAATTTTAAAACAGTATCGTGTTCGGGGTGTTTTACACTGCTTTACTGGCAATAAACACGCTTTAGAACAATACCTAGAACTAGGTTTATATATAGGCATTACTGGATGGGTATGTGATGAGCGTCGTGGTCAAGAATTACAACAACTTATACCTAGCATTCCATTAGAACGATTATTACTAGAAACAGATGCGCCCTTTTTAATACCCAGAACAATTAAACCTAAGCCAAAATCACGCCGTAACGAGCCATGCTATTTACCCTATGTATGCCAGACTATTGCAACATTAAAAGGCTTAGACTTTGCAACAGTAGCGAAACAAACTACACTTAACTTTCAACAGCTATTTATCACTAAGGCTTGATTATGCGGTGTGCTTGGTGGTTGCTGCTTAGCTTCCTTATATTTAGTTCCTCTGCAACTTTTGCAACCAGTATTTCGCTTGATAAACAGCTCAGTCACTTACAAGATATTCCTTTTGAATATACAGCTGAGCCCCTGACGATCGAACAAGCTAAAACGACAACAAACTGGCGCACTACTCGCAAACATAACTTAAATCTAGGTCTCAGTGAACAAGTCGCGTGGATACGCGTTCAACTAAATAATACTGAACAAACCAATCTCGCTATCTTATTATCTATTGATAATCCGCTATTAGATAAAGTGTCTATTTATCATTATCACCGTAATGAAACTTTACTTTTTAAAGAGATTGGTGATGCATTACCCCTTAAAAACCGACAAATAAAAAATGAATCCTTATTAGTAAAATTAGCCCTGCCTGCACAAAGTACATCCACCTTGTTATTACGAGTTGAAAATCAAGCCGGTTTAAGAGTGCCCCTAAGTATTTGGCAAAACGATGAGTATTTAAAATATAAAAGTAAATTTAACCTACTCTATGGCTTACTTGTAGGTTTTATTTTATCTCTCGCTCTAACTTGCTTTGTGTTATTTGTTTTTTCAAGAAAACGTTACTTTGCGCTCTCATCAGGCATACTTGTTACTCTATGGTTATTACTCATCTACCTTTATGGCTTTGGTTATCGTTATTTCCACCCTTCTTTACCAAGCTTGCAACAGCTTGCTATTCCCTGCATGTTGTTAATTACCACTTACTTATTCAAGCCCTTATTTGAGCAATTAAAAGCTGAGATTATTTGGCTTCAGTTCGATAAGATACATACTTGGAGTAATTATCTTTTGCTCACCAGTTTACTTATTACTTGGTGGCTGCCAACTCAACTATTTGTAAGCTATAGTTTACTTGCAAGTCTATTGATGATGCTCATACACAGCATTGTTATAACTATAAACATTAAGCATAAACCCAGCCAACCGCTGAATGCTTTGTTAACAGGGGCTATAACTTTTTGCGCCTCTTTAATTTATCTAAACATCGTTGTATTTAACATCTTCGACTTTAACTCTCGAAGTCTTCCTTTTATGTTTATTAGCTTTTTAATCTGCGCCTTAAGTTTAAGCTTTGCCACTATTAGGCATTTCATCATTGAGCGCGATGCACAAATAGCCTTACAACAAGCAAAAATAGCGCAAAATGAGGCTCAAGATAAGTTATTACAAGAGCGTTTAGAGTTGCAAGAACAAGCTCGACAAGACTTAGAAAGCAATATTGAAGAGCGAACTTTTGAGCTACAAGTTACCTTACGTGAGCTTGAAGAAAAAAATCGCGAGTTAGAGCAGCTCAATATGGAAGACCCGTTAACAAAAATTAAAAACCGACGTTATTTCGACAAAAAGTTAGTCATGGATTTACGCCGCTCTCGTCGAGAACAAACTCCCTTAAGTATTATCATGCTCGATATTGATCACTTTAAAGTGATCAATGATAGTTATGGCCATTTAATCGGTGACCAAACAATTCGTGCTGTGGCTGATATAATAAAAAGTCACTTAAAACGCCCACTTGATGAGGTGGCTCGATACGGTGGTGAAGAGTTTGTTGTGTTACTTCCCAATACCCCAATGGCAGGTGCGCTAGAAATAGCTGAATCCATCAGGCTATTAATAATGGAAACCACAATCACTGTTGCCAACTCAGATATAAAATTTACAATTAGCGCAGGTGTCTATTGCGCTGTCGCAGAAGATATTAATAACCCTGGATTATTCACTGACTGCGCGGATAAAGCACTTTATCACGCCAAGCAAAATGGTCGTAACCGCGTAATCAGCTTTCCAATATTAGACTAGGAGCAAATAATGGCCCAATCAGGTCTGGATCTTTTCCCATATACACGTATGCGTAGAATGCGTCGTAATGATTTTTCACGCCGCCTTATGGCTGAAAATCAACTAAGTGTTAATGATTTAATCTATCCAGTATTTGTACTTGAAGGAAAAAATCGCCGTGAAAGCATAGAATCGATGCCAGGCATCGAGCGTTTATCTATCGATTTATTGCTCACAGAAGCAAAAGAATTAGTGGAGCTAGGTGTTCCAGCAGTTGCTATTTTTCCTGTTACACCTGCGGATAAAAAATCGCTTTTGGCTGAAGAAGCCTATAGTGACGATGGTCTTGCACAACGCACCGTACGTGCATTAAAAACCGCATTTCCTGAGCTAGGTGTGATTACTGATGTCGCACTTGATCCGTTTACAGTTCATGGCCAAGACGGCATTATTGATGATGAAGGCTATGTAATTAACGACGTTACAACCGAAATTTTAGTTAAGCAGGCACTCTCACATGCTGAGGCTGGCGCTGACGTTGTTGCTCCTTCCGATATGATGGATGGTCGTATTGGTGCTATTCGTGAAGCGCTTGAAACTGATGGTCACATTCACACTCGTATTATGGCTTACTCTGCAAAGTATGCATCTAGTTACTATGGACCTTTTCGTGACGCGGTAGGCTCTGCTGGTAATTTAAAAGGCGCCGACAAAAAAACCTATCAAATGGACCCTGCAAACTCTGACGAAGCACTTCGCGAAGTTGCTTTAGACTTACAAGAAGGTGCAGACATGGTAATGGTCAAACCCGGCATGCCATATTTAGATATTGTACATCGTGTTAAAGAAGAATTTGGCGTGCCAACCTTTGCTTATCAAGTCAGCGGGGAATATGCGATGCATAAAGCTGCCATTGATAACGGTTGGTTAGCCGAAGAAGCGACAATTATGGAGTCTCTACTCGCGTTTAAACGTGCTGGAGCTGATGGGATCTTAACTTACTTTGCAAAACAAGCTGCGCAATGGCTTAATAAGTAACTTGAATGGTAGGTTAAATAGATACTGTTCTAGATAGATCATTCAATAAAGGGCGATTGTTCGCCCTTTTTATTTTCATAATATTAACATCCTGTATTTTCTTTGTCATAAATTTTCCTTAAACTGTTTGTCCCATTTGGGACACAATACACGGGAAAAAATAATAATGTTTACTACAAAAATAACGCCACTGGCGCTTGTTATTGCAAGCCTTAGTGCTCCAGCATCAGCAAACCTAATCATTTCAGAATATGTTGAAGGGGGTGGTTATAATAAAGCGATTGAAATTTATAACACATCATCTGATGCTATATCTTTAGACGGTTATACACTTAATTTATTTTCAAATAAAAATGTATCAGCGACATCAAGCGAGAATCTAACAGGTTCTATAGCCGCAAACAGCACATATGTAATTGTTACTTCTGATAGTAGAGCTGTAGATGAATTAAAGAATAAAGCAGATCTATTCAGTAGCGCAGTAAACTTTAATGGTGATGATGCTTTAACCCTTACCTTGGGTGCCAGTGTAGTTGATAGCTTTGGTCAAATAGGAGCTGATGGGGTTTGGAGCAATGGTGGTGTAACAACTAAAGATAAAACACTACGCCGCAAGTCTGATATAGCGTCTGGCCGTACAGATGCTAGCACCGAGTTTGATCCGAGTGAGCAATGGCTGCAATTTGATAAAGATGACTTTAGCGGACTAGGCTTTCACGGAGAAAGTACTGAGCCAACACCTGAACCAGATCCAGAACCGGTAACGCCGTTAGAGTGTGGCGCAGCTAAAACGCTCATTAATGCAGTCCAAGCCGAAGGAGGCGATAGCCCATTACTAAATCAAGAAATTGAGCTTGAAGGTATCGTTACTGCTGATTTCCAAGGAAGCGAGCAATTAAATGGCTTCTTTATTACTTCTCTTGAAGCAGATATTGATACCAACCCATTAACATCGGAAGGCGTATTTGTATATTTTTCAGATACCGATGTAGCTGTCGGTGATCATATTCGCGTCAAAGGTACAGTTGCTGAATATTACAGTGCGACACAAATTGGCGATGTAAGCCAAATCGAAATATGTGCTTCAGGCTTAACAGCAACGGCTACAAAAATTGCCTTGCCAGTTGCAAGTGTAAGCGACCTAGAAGCTTATGAAGGTATGCTGGTGACCTTAGAGCAAACACTCGTTGTCACCAACAATTATGGCCTTGGTCGCTATGGTGAGGTTGGCCTTGCCACAGAACGCTTATACCAAGGCACACAAGTAGCTTTACCGGGTGATGCTGCAAATGCAGTAGAAGTTGAAAATGAGAAGAAACAAATTCTATTGGATGATGGCTCAACAAAACAAAACCTTGACCCGGTATCTTATCCTGAAACAGGGTTAGGTGCCTTCAATACATTACGCTTGGGCGACTCCGTCAGCGTTATTACTGGCGTTTTGGGTTACAGCTTTGATCGTTACCGTATTCACCCAGCGGTACAACCTGAGTTTACGACTACAAACCCACGTACTGATGCTCCTGAATTACACTCTGATGCAAATTTACGGATAGCGAGCTTTAATGTACTAAACTACTTTAATGGTGACGGCCAAGGCGGTGGCTTCCCGACCAGCCGTGGCGCCGATTCTGAGCAGGAGTTAATTCGTCAAGAAGCTAAATTGGTAAGTGCTATCACCGCACTAGAGGCTGATGTTATTGGTTTGATGGAAATTGAAAATGATGGCTTTGATGAATACAGTGCTGTTGCAAGTTTAGTGTCTGCATTGAACGACGCTGACAGTAATAACGAATACGCGTTTGTAGACTTTAACGTTGACCAAATTGGTACTGATGCCATTACTACTGCCCTAATTTATCGTGCAAATATGGTCAGTGAAGTGGGTACTCCTGCAATAACCACTGAATACCCATTTGACTACAGTAACCGTGCGCCAATTGCTCAGAGCTTTAAAGCAATAAATTCAGGTGAAATATTCACTGTCGCTGTAGCTCACTTAAAATCAAAAGGGAGCTGCAGCAGCGCTGACGGTAATAATGCTGATTTAGGTGATGGACAATCTTGCTGGAATGAAATTCGTGTAACAGGTGCGAATGCCTTTGCCGATTGGCTAGACAGCAAACCAACAGGTGTTGAAGACGAAGACATCATTCTAGTTGGTGATATGAACGCATATGCAATGGAAGATCCAATTCGTGCATTTGCTGATAAGGGCTATAAAAATGTGATTGCTGAGCTTGATGGTAACACACTGGGTTATTCATATAGCTTTTCAGGCCGCTTGGGCAGCCTAGATCATGCTGTAGCAACACAAAGCCTGCTGGATAAAGTTGTCGCCGCAACTGATTGGCATATCAATGCTGATGAACCGATCAGCCTGGATTATAACGTTGAATTTAAGTCAGATAACCAAGTCGCTAGCCTTTACTCACAAAGCGCATATCGTGCATCAGACCATGACCCTGTCATTGTTGATATTAAATCAGTTGCTGAACCTAAGCCAACACCAGAGCCACAAGCTCCAGTGTTAACCGCTGAGCAAAACTTTAATATCATTGAAAGCGCAGATATTGGTACTGTTATTGGCACTTTAGAATTTACAGATGCAGATAGTGACTACACGCCTGTCACTAAATTTATTGTGTCTGGTCACTCAGCAATCACTATAAATGAACAAGGTCAGCTAATTGTCGCTGCGGCGCTTGATTATGAGTTTGAACGTAAAATTACATTAATGGTGCAGGCACAGGATAGCGTAGGCAATTTGTCCGCTGCACAATTAGTATTTATAAATATAAGCAATGATGAAACAGACGATGATGAAGAGGATTCGGGCTCATTAGCGTGGTTAAGCTTATTAGCATTACCATTTTTAGCAAGAAGAAAAGCTAAAAAATAAATGAATTATAAGTAATAAAAATGCCACTTTAATTTAAAGTGGCATTGATTTAGTTTACACCCAAATTAGTAAGATTAAAGCTAAACAACCTACTAATTAAGCATTACAACTTTGCGTATTACTGTTATCACAACCCACATACTTTGCTGCATATAAGTTTTTAATTCCTGTTTTTTGGTCTGCTGTTATATGCCAATTTATAAAACGATGAGATTGCTCTGCTAACGTTACAATTTTAAACTCTGTGATTATTCCATACCGTTTAAAACTAATACTTTTTATTTCATCTGCATTAATATATCGCTTACCCAGACCACGAGAATAGTTTACCCCTGCTTTATAACAATGTAGAAACCTTAATTGCATAATATTAAAGAGGCTAATAACTAAAACGAGAGGAATAATAATGACGCTTGCTGATTCAAAGCCTAAAGCAGTTATTGCACTTAGAATATAGGCAACAAGTAATGCGAAAATGACTTTTACTATTTGCAAAGTCCAATTTGGCGATAATTTTACTATATTCATTGAATGAAGTTCCTTTATTATGACCTTCGTCTTCAAGGAAGGCTTTCCATTTACAATCTAAAACCAATGTTTTAGGAACATAATTTTACACACAATAAAAGAGTTAACAAGAGTATTTGCACTACTTTTTAACTAGCACAAAAGTATTTATCATAACTACTTAATATATCAACATTATCTCAAAAATCTTATTTCTCTGAATCTTTTAGTGATAAACATTGAGGCAGGCAATTATAATTAGGTTCTATTAATGATACTAGTTACAAAAGTTGGTGACCTATTATTCGCTCAAATTAATAACAATTATAAAAACAAAAAACCCGCAACAAGTGCGGGTTTTTTAAGAGTTTAAGTGGCTAATTACTTAGCCGCTTTTTTCTCTTTTTCTGCAGCGATTACAGTATCAGCTACGTTTTGTGGACATGGTGCATAGTGTGAGAACTCCATAGAGAACTGACCACGACCAGATGTCATTGTACGTAGTGAACCGATGTAACCGAACATTTCAGATAACGGAACGTCTGCTTTAATACGAACGCCTGTTAAACCAGCTTCTTGGTCGCTTAACATACCACGA
The DNA here is from genome assembly GCF_030408095.1 of Pseudoalteromonas sp. APC 3893. Classification (NCBI taxonomy): domain Bacteria; kingdom Pseudomonadati; phylum Pseudomonadota; class Gammaproteobacteria; order Alteromonadales; family Pseudoalteromonadaceae; genus Pseudoalteromonas; species Pseudoalteromonas sp. APC 3893. The sequence continues at coordinate 115,321 of NZ_JASDCD010000006.1, read as the reverse complement.
CGACGGTTAAGGTCACCGATTACATCACCAACGTGATCTTCTGGCGTGAACACGTCAACTTTCATGATTGGCTCAAGAAGTTGTGCGCCTGCTTTAGGGATCGATTGACGGAAAGCGCCTTTAGCAGCGATTTCGAATGCGATTGCAGATGAATCCACGGCGTGGAAGCCACCGTCGAAAAGTTCAACTTCAACGTCAAGTACTGGGAAGCCAGCTAGAACACCTTCACCCATCATTGACTTGAAGCCTTTCTCAACTGCAGGCCAGAATTCTTTAGGTACGTTACCACCAACAACTGATGAAGAGAACGTGAAGCCTGAACCCACTTCGCCTGGCTTGATGCGGTAGTCGATTTTACCGAACTGACCAGAACCACCAGATTGTTTCTTATGCGTGTAGCTATCTTCGATTTCACGAGTGATAGTTTCACGATAAGCAACCTGTGGTTGACCAACGATAAGGTCTACGCCGTAAGTACGCTTAAGGATATCCACTTTGATATCTAAGTGAAGCTCACCCATACCTTTAAGAATAGTTTCGCCTGAATCTTCATCAGTCTCAACTTGGAAAGATGGATCTTCTGCAACCATTTTACCGATAGCAACACCCATTTTCTCATTACCGCCTTTATCTTTAGGCTGTACAGCAATCGAGATTACAGGCGTTGGGAATACCATTGGCTCAAGAGTTACTGGGTGCTTAGGATCACATAGAGTGTGACCAGTTTGCACGTTCTTCATACCAACAATAGCGATGATATCACCAGCTTGTGCTGAAGTAAGCTCTTTACGATCATCAGCTTGCATCTCAACCATACGGCCAACACGCTCTGTTTTACCAGTAAACGCATTAAGGATAGTGTCACCCTTATTAAGTTTACCAGAGTAGATACGTACGAAAGTTAATGCACCAAAACGGTCATCCATGATTTTGAATGCTAGCGCTTTGAATGGTTCGTCAGCAGATACAATTGCATGCTCGCCGTTTTCGTTACCGTCTTCATCCATAAGAGGTTGAGGATCAACTTCTGTAGGAGCTGGTAAGTAATCAACAACAGCATCAAGAATTAATTGCATACCTTTGTTCTTGAACGCAGAACCACAGTAAGTAGGGAAGAAAGCAAGATCACGTGTACCTTTACGGATACAGCGCTTGATATCTTCAATAGAAGGAACTTCACCTTCCATATACGCTTCCATTAGGTCATCGTCTTGCTCTACAGCAGTTTCGATAAGCATCTCATGGTATTCTTCAGTTTTTTCTACCATGTCTGCAGGAACGTCTGTGATTTCGTAGTTTTCTGGAAGACCAGTTTCATCCCAAACATATGCTTGTTTGTTTAAAACGTCTACAACACCAACAAACTCATCTTCGATACCGATTGGTAAAGTCATGATTAGTGGTACAGCACCAAGTACTTTACGTACTTGCTCAGTTACACGGTAAAAATCAGCACCCATACGGTCTAATTTGTTTACAAAGATAATACGTGCAACTTCTGATTCGTTAGCGTAACGCCAGTTAGTTTCTGATTGTGGTTCAACACCACCAGAACCACAGAATACACCAACACCGCCATCTAATACTTTAAGTGAACGATAAACTTCTACTGTGAAGTCAACGTGTCCTGGAGTATCGATAACGTTGAAACGGTGATCTTTCCAGAAACAGCTTACAGCCGCAGACTGGATAGTAATACCGCGCTCAGCTTCTTGTTCCATGAAGTCAGTTGTTGACTCACCATCATGCGTCTCACCACTTTTATGAATAGTACCCGTTAGCTTAAGGATACGCTCAGTGGTGGTAGTTTTACCCGCATCAACGTGCGCGAAAATACCAATGTTTCTGTACTTCGATAAATCTGCCATTATTTTACTCTTAATAAAGTCGAAAAATTATTCGGCGGGAGTATAGCATTAGTTAAAGCGAACATCACCATAGAAGTCGCTTAAAATGCAATCAATTTTATAATATTTTACTTTCCATGCTATTTAACGCTGATGACAAAACACTTTAAGCATTATCAGCGCTTCTTAAAAAACACCTTTGGCCTTTTATGTAGGTCGCTTGAATCGTAAAATTGTTATCTAAGATAGCAAAATTTGCTTGCTTAGTTGCTGCTAAAGAGCCAACTTGATCTGCAATGTTTAGAAACCGAGCTGGTACAATACTAGCCATGTTTATGGCCTCTAGCAGAGTAACGCTACCTAGCAGATGCATATTTTTCACAGCCAACTCTAAAGTTAATGTACTGCCCGCTAAGGAGCCTGATGCTGTTTTCGCAACTCCATTATCAACAAACACATCCATTTTTCCCAGTTTGTATTGTCCATCATTTAGGCCACCAGCATTAATACAATCACTGATCAGCGCAATTTTTTGCGGGCCTTTTAGCTTATAAATTAATTGTAAAATAGTAGGGTGAAGATGTATGCCATCGGCGATAACTTCAACTAAAGCGGCATCGTTCATTAATACAGCCCCCGCACAGCCAGGATCTCGATGGTGTATACCACGCATGCCATTAAAAACATGCACCCCACCGCACGCACCGTGCTCAAGAGCTTGTTCTGTTTGCTCAAAATTAGAATCGCAATGACCAAGCATAACTCTGATACCTTGCTCAGTAAGGTACTCAATTAACGTATTAGCACCGGGTCTTTCTGGTGCTAGAGCAACAACTTTCAGACTCCCAGCTGCTGCCTTAATCATGGCCTCTAAATGAGGTTGTGATAGCTCCAAAAAGTAATCTTGGTTATGTGCACCTTTATAAACTTCACTAAAAAACAACCCTTCACTATAACCACCAAGTACTTGTGCACCACTGGGCTGCTGTACATATGCTTGACCAATAATAGCCATTGCATCTAAGGTTTGCTGCCAATCTGTCGTTACTGTTGTAGCTAAAAAACCCGTTACTCCATGCTGTGCTAATGAACATGAGATAGTTTCAACACTGCTCATTTTACAATCAATTACATCACAACCTTCACGGCCATGAATATGCAAATCAATTAAACCAGGAATAATCGCAGCATCGCCATAGTCATGTATAGGCAATTCCAATTGCGGTGTTTGAGTAAAAGCGCTGATACGGTCATTTTCTACCAACATAAAGTGCTCCTTAAGCACACGATCTTGGCAATAAATAGCTGCAGCTTTGACATAATATACTGATTCACTCATGACAACACCCCAACTTGTGCTTTTGCTAAAATAGCAGCGCCACGCGCACCACTTGCATCGCCAAATTCAGCAAGTACAATTTTTGGCACCCGAATACCAGTAAAAATGTAAGGTGTGATTGCTTGCTCCAGTTTATCCATTAACTCGCTTACCAGCGACATACCACCACCAACTACGATCACTTCAGGATCATAAGCCATAATAATTGCTGCAAACGTGCTACCTATCAAATCAACATAACAGGCAAAGCTTTGCTGACATAGCACATCGCCTTTTCTTAGCCCTTCAACGATTTCAAAAGTAGTCAGCACTTCACCGGCAAAATGTTGATAAATTTTTGCTAAACCAGGCCCTGCAATGTAACTTTCAACACAACCCATTAAACCACAGCCGCACTTTAAAATAGGCAATTGATACTTTTGTTGCAACACGGCGGATAGCGCATAATGACCATACTCGCCAGCAATACCTTGAGCACTTCTGTAAAGCTTACCGTCAATGCATAACCCTCCACCAGCACCTGTTCCTATAATTGCACCGAACACTCGTGTATGTTGTATGCCTACGTAACTTTGTGCCTCTGATAATGCAAAACAGCGGCAATCATTTTCAATAGCTACAGGGCGATTAATGAGCTTCGCTAAATCTTGCGCAGTATTATGTCCGGTTGCATGAGGTACATTCGCTGATAGCACTTCTTGGTTTGCGTTAATAATTCCTGGCATACCAATGCCTACTGCGCCTTGGCATTGATACTTTTTATCAGCGCTTAGAATCATAACCACTAACGCATTTAAGAAATCTTGATAGCTACTTTGTGGAGTCACAATTCGTGATGATTCAAGTTGCTTTAATGACGCGTCAAATACAGCCAGTTCAATTTTACTACCACCAATATCAATGCCGTAAATATACTGCTTAGTCATTAATATCTCCTTGTGTGAACGGGTAAATAGTCACACCTTGCACTACACGGTTAACCTCCCCTGTTGGGCACGGATTATCAACAGTAATACCCAGTTGCCATGCTTTATAAAAAGAAATGATCTGCGCGCATACCATATAATATAAGCCATAAAAAACATCATCTAACTGCTGTGCTTGCATTTCCTGCGGCACGGCTAATGCATCTACACCAAGCGCTTGGTTATCACTGCTTAACTCATGTAATAAATCTGTATCATACTGCTTGGTATAGCTATTATTTGAGCTAAATAAAACAATGAAGGTTTTTTCATCAACCAGTGACTTCGGACCATGTCGAAAACCCAACGGCGATTCAAAATAACCCATCACTTTACCTGAACTAAGCTCTAACAGTTTTAAAGCAGCCTCTTGCGCATAACCTTTTAATGACCCAGCCCCTAAATACACCAAACGCTGCATAGGCAATTCAGCGAGTGCTTTTAACTGAGACAATTGCTGAGGAATATTTTTTTCAACACAGTTAGCTATTATAGACACTGCATTATCCGCTTCACTAAACACCGCGATACTTGCTATCAGCATCGAAGTAAAACTACTGGTCATTGCAAAGCTTTGATCAAGCGTTTGCGGTGGCATCAGTAACGAAAAACAATTCTCATGCTCTGCCGCTTGCTGATTCAGCGCACCATCGGGATTACAGGTAATAAATAGATGAGCACATTGCTTCACATAGTTATTTACCACCTCAACAGCAGCAACACTTTCAGGGCTATTACCTGAGCGCGCAAACGACACCAGTAAAGTGGCCTTATTTTGTTGTAAATACTGTTGTGGGCAGGCAACGAGCTCCGTACTGCTAACGCTACGGCAACTAATATCCAGCTGCTGATTTAAATAGCCAACTACCGCCTCACCGACATAGGCAGACGTACCAGCGCCTGTAAAAATTATTTGTGTATTTGCATGCTCTAACACCGTTGCCAACCAGCTATCAAGTTGCGTACGAGCCGCTTTGACTATCTTGAGCGTTTCTCGCCAACAATCAGGCTGCTGCATAATTTCTTTTGCGGTCCACAAGCTATTATTAGCTTCTAAAAGAGAGTCATCAATTGCTAAATAATTCGACATAACTACCTCACCTACGTCTACTGTTGTTTAAAGCACGCATCTGCGTAGCGGCTGGTTACTTGCATTATGTGATGAAGCACCAAAGATTTAGGGTTGTTTTCTAAACTACCATTACGTATAGCTAAGTACTGTAATGGCATATATTGACTTAGTAGCGGTAACGGGATCGGCTGTGTTTGCAGATTACTGAATAACGTTTCAACCGCATTTTGATTTCCTTGCTGTCCCCAGTAATAACGGATTCGATCGCTAAAACTAAAGCGTCGATATAGCTTCTGCAATGAACTATCAACTTGATAAAAACGTTGCCAATTCTTTGGGAATTGCTGCATATCAGCGTCAATAACGGTACGTAAATGTGAGCATTGCTCAGTATCAACCAACGCATCTTCAATATGACTTAATGCAAATAACGCCTCACGCAAAGCAAAAGTAAGCTCAGGGCCCACTTTTAAAATCGCAAAATGGTCATTTATTAATTGCTTATAGGCAACTGGGGTTTGGTAATCAGTTGAATGTGCTTCAAAAGCAATTCTATCCACTGTTTGTATATATTGTTTTAACTGCTGAGCTTTACTACTGTCGTAATCAAATACTTGAGTATTATCAAATTCAACACCCGGTTGAACAACTAGGCCAACTACACGTTGCCAAGCAGCTGATAAACCAAGCTTTAAAAATGCATCATGGTGTAGCGCTAATGTACTCGCTACATGGTCTGTTTCTGTCACCGCAAGCGTATCGATATGCTCATCAGCTCCACCTGGTGGGGGTACTTCAGTTCCTATCACGTACACTAAATCACTGTGGCCAAATGTATTGACGGCTGTTTTTTCAGCCACTGCACACAACTGCGCCGCGCGTATTGCCACCGTTTCATCCGCTAAAATTACATCGTCATCAGCACAACGCATACTGGTATCTAAATGAATTTTTTTGAACCCTGCCGCCACATAAGCAGCTATTAGCTGTTCAGCCTTTTGCATCGCTGCTTCAGCGTCCTCATCACACCAACACACTGGGCCTAAATGATCACCTCCGAGGATTAGCTTATCAACTGCAAAGGCTTGCTCTGTTGCAAGCCTTTGGACAAATGCCATAAAGTCTGCTGGCATCATCGTGGTATAACCACCAAACTGATTGACCTGATTCGCAGTAGCTTCAATTAACAAATAGCTATTGTCTTGCTTGGCTTGCAATATAGCGGCTTCGAGTACCAATGGATGCGCCGAACAAACGGCATAAATCCCCCGTTTATCACCACATTTATTCGCCGCGATTAATTTCTGTAATATCGTCATTGCAAGCCTCTATATTGATTAGTCGTTGTATTATTACTATGGAAAATTAAAGGTCGATTATGTGCAGCTCGACACCAACACTTTCGAGAGCCGCTTGAATATCGGCTGGAATATCGCTGTCTGTCACCACTGTATTTACTTCACTGGCAGAAATTATTTTGTGCACTCCTTTTCGATTGAATTTACTTGAGTCGGTAACAACAATGATCTCTCGTGACACTTCGCACATGACTCGATTTAACAAGGCTTCAAGTTCAAAATGCGTGGTAATACCAATATCTTTCTCAAAACCGTCAACACCTAAAATCAACTTATCAAAATGATATTGTTGCAAGTGCTGTTCGGCTTGACGACCATAAAAAGACAGTGATTTTTTACGCAAAGTTCCACCTGTCATCAGCACTTCGACAGAAGGTGCATTAAGTAAAGAGTGTGCGACGTTTAAACCATTTGTCATCACAACAACACTATGATGATTGGTTAAGTTTTTAGCGACTTCTTCGGTCGTGGTGCCAGAATCTAAAATGATCGATTCACCATCTTTAATTAGGCTGGCAGCAAACTTACCTAGTCGCTCTTTAATGCCACGATTTGCGTCATGTTTTTCTTTTAATGACAACTCTTGAGTTAAACGATTACTCGCTACCGCTCCACCACGGGAACGTACTAGCAAGCCCTTTTCGTCAAGCTCATTAAGATCATTGCGAATCGTCACCGTTGATACACCAAACAACTGAGCAAGCTCAGGAACCTGTACACGCTCTTGCTTGAAAACCAATTGCACAATTTCATGTCGTCTTTCGATAGTGTTAAGCATGCTCGCTCTCTTTCATAATTAACTTTCATTCATTGTACGCAGCTTTCGTTTACTTTCAATTCAATTTTTTTACATTCCTTCTCAATTCACAATAAAAGACACCAAGCAATTGAAACACAAGGATTTAAAATATAAAAATAATTTAACAAACCCAGAAGTGAAAGCAAACGAAAGATTTTTACCTTGCATTAGAATTTCCTTACGTGTACAAATAAAACCCTGTGAAAACAAATTTACAAATAATAAACATATAAGGGCACTATCATGGGCGATCTAAACCGCAGACGATTTCTTCAATCAATGGCCGCAATTGCAGCAACCAGCGCAGCGTTAGGTTGTGCCTCCACAACCAATGCCAACTCAATGCTAAAGACAGCAACACAAGGGCGTTCAACACTTGGCTTAACAGTATCTAAAATGGATGTAGTAAGAGTCGGCTTTATTGGTGTTGGTGAGCGGGGTGTTGGTGCCGTTAAACATTTTTGCCATTTAGACGGTGTTGAAATCAAAGCAATTTGCGACACCCATCAGGCCGTTGTAGACCGAGCAGTAAAAATAGTTGTCGATAAGGGCTTTAAAAAGCCAGATACCTACGGCAAAAACGATCATGATTACCTTCGTATGTTAGAGCGCCAAGATATTGATATTGTGATAATTTCAACCCCATGGAAATGGCATACTCCTATGGCAGTAGCAACTATGGAAAGTGGCAAACATGCTTTTGTTGAAGTGCCTGCAGCGGTGACTGTTGAAGAAGCATGGCAACTGGTTAATACATCTGAGCGCACCCAGATGAATTGCATGATGTTGGAAAATGTTTGTTATGGCCGTGATGAACTCATGGTACTAAATATGGTTCGCCAAGGTGTTTTTGGTGAACTATTGCATGGTGAAGCGGCATATATCCACGAGTTACGCTGGCAAATGAAAGAAATTGATCATAAAACAGGTTCATGGCGTACTCCTTGGCATGCAGCTGTTGACGGTAATTTATACCCAACTCATGGTTTAGGTCCAGTTTCACAGTATATGAATATCAATCGTGGCGATCGGTTTGACTACATTACATCAATGAGCTCACCATCACTAGGACGTGCAGCATACGCTAAAAAGGAATTCCCAGCTGAGCATGGCCGTAACAAACTAAATTACATTGCCGGCGATATGAATACCAGCATCATTAAAACGGTTAAAGGCCGTAGCATTATGGTCCAACACGATACAACCACGCCACGCCCTTACTCTCGTCATAACTTAATTCAAGGTACTAATGGTGTATTTGCAGGTTTCCCTAACCGTATTGCCCTTGAGCAAGGGGGCAGTAAAAGCTACCACGAATGGGACTACGATATGGCTGATTGGTATAACAAATATGATCATCCACTTTGGCAAAAAATGGGCGCAGAAGCTGAGCGTAACGGTGGCCATGGTGGCATGGATTTTCTAATGTTTTGGCGCATTATTTTTTGCCTTCGCAACGGTGAGCCTCTTGATCAAGATGTGTATGACGCTGCAGCATGGTCAGCTGTATTTCCGCTTTCGGTTGAATCAGTTGCAGATCGCAGTAACAGTAAAGACTTTCCTGACTTCACTCGTGGACTTTGGCAACAAGCCAAACCACTTGGCATTATTTCGTAATTAACCCTCAAGGGTATTAGTGGGTAACCAAGCTAATGCCCTTAGCTCTAAATAAATTAATAAAAACAACCATCAACAAGTAAAATACAGGTAACTATTATGAAAACACAACTAAAACTGCCCACCCTTTTTTTATCCATGAGTGCCATTTTCAGTGGTTCAACATTGGCTGTTGAAGAAGATAAAGAAAAGGAAAAAGAAGCCGAAACCGAGCAAGTAGAAGTAATTGAAGTTAGAGGTGTTCGCTCGAGTATTAAGGAATCCCTGTATTTAAAACAACAAGCTGTTGGGGTTATGGATGCTATCGTTGCAGAAGATATTGGTAAGTTTCCCGATCAAAATATTGCAGAAGCACTGCAACGAATGACCGGCATTGCCATTACGCGTAACGGTGGCGAAGGGCAAAACGTTACGGTTCGGGGTTTAGGCGGAGACTACAATGTAACCACAGTCAATGGCCGGCGCATGGCTTCTGAGCACTCTAGTCGTAACTTTAACTTTGATTTGATTGCCCCAGAAATAGTGCAATCACTTGAAGTATATAAATCTCCACAAAGTAAAACGCAAGAAGGCGGGATTGGTTCAGTTATCAATATTAAAACCCGTAAGCCCCTAGATTTAGATGGCTTTACCTTATCTGGCAGCGCAAAAGGAATTTACGAAGAACGTACTGGGGACACCAACCCGCAAGCATCTTTTTTAATTAGCGACACATTTTTTGATGACACTTTTGGCGCGCTATTTACTGCCGTTTATTCTGAACGAACACAGCGTGCCGATTCGTATGAAGGTGAAGGTTTCTATGATCCTGACGAGAATGTGGATGTACGTATTCCCATTGATAGTAATGGTAACGGCAAACTTGAAGATAACGAGCAATCGCACCCATCGGTTATTCCTGGCTACGTCCGCTATTCAAACTGGCAAGATACTCGCGAACGACTTGGTGCAAGCTTAGCCTTGCAATGGCGCCCTTCAGACAGTGTAGACGTCAACTTTGATAGCATGTATTCACAGTACGAGACCAATGGCGAGCAATACCAAATTTCATTCGTAACTTTTGATGAATCACATACACCTGGGATCCCAGCAATTGGGGAAGTGAAGTTCAATGAAGACGGCAATGCAAATTATGTCGAGTTAGTCGATGGCGCTATGGCGGAGCTACTAAATGTTTCCGTACCGCGTAATACCGATACATGGCAGTGGGGCTTCAATACAGTTTGGTATGCCACTGATAACTTAACAGTTGATCTAGATATCTCACAGTCACAAGCTAAGAATGTAAGCAATGGTAATAACCGCTTTATTGTAGCTCGCGGCTTTGTCGATGGAATCACGATTGACCAAACAGGTAACAACATGCTGCCAGATGTCACCATGACACCAGCTTTAAGCGCCGAGCAGCCCTTTGGGGCACATTACAGCTATAATTATGGCACTGATGTAAAAGATAAGATTGAAGAAGTTCGACTTGCAGCAACGTATATCCCAACTTTTGAATTAGTCAAAGATATACAATTTGGTGTGCATTATGGCAAACAAACAAAAGAGCGCAGTGTTTATAAGTCTAAAAATGCTTCAATGTTTAGTAACGGTGGTGCGTATTTTAAAAACTCAGAATACCCTAGTTTTGATGACTCTAGCGTTGAGGAACTGGGTGGCTTGGATTTATTTCGCTTACCTGCCGATGTATTAGTGCCTGCAAACTTTGATAACTTTTTAGATGGTGAACCTGGTAAACACCCTGATCCATGGGCAAGTTTTGATTACGACAAACTTTATGCTTTTTATGAATCAATTAATCCACAAGCTGCACAAGATAAAATCACCGCTAAGAGTAGCCCAAATGATTCGTTTGCCTTAACAGAGCAAACTTTAGCAGCTTTTATCGAAACAAATCTGCAAGGTGACTTAGGCAAATTACCATTTGCACTTAACATGGGCGTAAGGGTTATACAAACTGATGTTTCTTCAGATGGCTATACTTTTGATGTTGAGAACGTTCGCTACAATGTAACTGAAAAAGATGGCGCATTGAGCTATCGTGTTGATGGCGAAATTGAAGATTACTACACTCGCTCTACCACAGAAGAAAGCTACACCGATGTGCTACCAAGTTTAAATTTTAAATTGAATTTACGTGATGATTTACTTTATCGCTTTAGTGCCGCAAAAGTGATCACGCGACCAAATTTAGACTATCTCTCACCTTATAGTTACTTAGATTTTAATAATGCTGAATACCATGCCTCAAATCCAGGTATAAAGCCACTGAGAGCCAACCAAATAGACAGCACCATTGAATGGTATTTCTCTGATTATGGCGCACTAACATTTGCAGCGTATTATAAAGACATAGAATCAGTAATCGCTCGCGGCCGTATAGGCACTGCGCAGGTAGGTAATTACTTTAAAGATGGTGTTGAAGTAGATGGTCCTGTTTTTACTAAAATATCACCGACATCAGAAAAAGGCGCGACTATTTTAGGCTTTGAAACCGCCTATCAACAATCATTTGACGACATTTTACCTGCACCATTTGATGGTTTAGGAGTACAAATAAACTACACATTCACAGACAGTAGTTATGATGATGAAGAACTAAACGATCTACCGTTTGTTGGTATGTCTGAGCACTCATATAATGCTGTTGTTTACTATGAAAAAGAAGCATTTCAAACACGTATTGCTTATAACTGGCGCGACGATTATTTAGTTTACCCTGATGCTTGGGGTGGCCCTGAATGGGCAGCTGACTATGGTCAATATGATTTTAGTGCCAGCTACAATATTAGCGAAAAAATACGTTTAGATTTAAGCGTCACTAATTTAACTAATGAAAGACAATGGTCATATGTGAAAAACGAAGAACAGATCCGTCGTTTAGCACGTTATGGACGCTCAGTAAGCCTTGGTTTTTCAGCATCATTTTAAGCTTATACCCACTTATATTAGCGCCGTTTGTCGGCGCTTTTTATGGAGCTCGCTATGAGAGTATTACTATTTATTGGTTCATTATTATGGACTTCATTTGCAGTGGCAAACCAAACCACAGATTACTTTATTCCTAGTTACGGTAATAGTGCTACTAGCCATAGTATCTCAGTAAATAAAAAACTGATTAGTGATGCGGGGATCACGCACTGGCAAGACTCAACAATACCCGTCAATCACTACTTTTACCTGTCAACAAAAGCCACCTTTAATTTAAAGTTGCGCGTAAAAGTTACAGGTGAACAAAGCCAGCTGAAAGTCGATTTCAATCAACAGAGTCAGTTAATTACGCTAACTAATCAACATTTTAAAGATATCGACCTTGGTGAGTTTATGCCAGAACAAATCGGATACCAACAATTGCAACTTAGGGGTATAGCTAAAACAGCAGACACCTTTGCTGATATTCAAGGGCTAATTATCACGCTAGATAAAGAGTCGCCAGCACCTTTATATGTAAAGGATGATATTTATTGGGGACGTCGCGGTCCATCTGTACATTTAAACTACCCAATAAACGATACTTCAAAAAGCTATCAATGGTTTTACTCAGAACTCACGGTACCACAAGGGTATGATCCTCAAGGAGCCTATTTTATGGCCAATGGTTTTGCTGAGGGTTACTTTGGTATACAGGTTAACTCTGAAACCGAGCGCAGAGTTTTGTTTTCAGTTTGGAGTCCATTTCAAACGGATGATCCAACTGCGATACCAAATAATATGCGTATTCAACTGCTAGCAAAGGGTAAAAATGTTTACACTGGTAAATTTGGTAATGAAGGCTCGGGTGGACAAAGTTATTTGATCTTTCCATGGCAAGCTGACCAAACGTATCGCTTTTTATTGAAAGTGAACCCAACTGAAAGCCTTAATAATAAAACCGACTATAGCGCATATTTTTATGATCCTATCACTGAAAAGTGGCTCTTCATCGCTGCTTTCAGGCGCCCTAATACCAATACATATATAGCAAGGCCACATAGTTTTTTAGAAAATTTTATCCCAGATGCGGGGCAATTCGAGCGTAAAGCGTTATACGGTAATCAGTGGCTCAGAGATACTGAAGGAAAATGGCATGCACTTACTAAAGCACGTTTTACCTATGATGCAACTGCCGCTAAACAATCTAGAATGGATTACCAAGGCGGCACTCACAATGGGCAATTTTACTTACGTAATACTGGATTCTTCACTGGTCCTACCAAATTGCAAAGCCAGTTTGAGCGCATGACAACCGCTGAACCTGATATTGATTTGAGTGCACTGCCAAAACACTAATCCATTTTATAACAGCGCTCTGGTCGGCCAATGCTACCATAGCTTTGGTCGGCACTCACTTGTTCAGCTTCAAGTAAATATTCCAGATAACGCCTTGCTGTAGAACGACTCACTCCCACTAGATCACCCATTTGCTGAGCTGTGAAAGGTGTTTTTTTGTTCGCATTGAAAGCATCTATAATTTTTCGTAATGTGAGTTGATCAACCCCTTTGGGTAACCGAGCGGGTGCTTTACTTTGCTCGTTTGAGCCAAATAACGTATCGACCATAGACTGCGTTACCTCGTTAGCATCTGACAAACATTGATGACGTGCTTCGAAGCGCGCTAGAGCTTGATCCAAGCGATTTAACATTAACGGTTTCACTAAAAAATCACATGCACCTAGTTGAATTGCCTTTTCAAGAGTTTCGACTTCTTTTGCAGCGGTCAGTAACATCACATCACTTTTAATTGCCCGTGCACGTAATTCTGTTAATAAATCTAAACCATTACCATCCGGTAAGTGAATATCTAATAATATTAAATCAGGCTCTATCGCCTTTAACAGTGCATCCGCAGTAGCAAGGTTCGCTGCAATACCAACAACTTGATACTGCCCTTGACGTAACCCCTGCCTCGCCACTTGGTTTCCCGCTCCACCATTAGGTAACAGTAAGTATTGTGCCAATAATTGCGCAACTTCGATTTCATCTTCAATAATGATCACTGAATATGTCATTTTACTATCACTCTTATATTTTTCATTTTGGAATATAAACGCTTAGTCGAGCGCCTTTTAGGTCTGATTCACCAATTTCTAAACTACCACCGCATGAATCTAAATTGGTTTTAACTAAGTACAAACCTACGCCATGTTCAGCCCCGGATTTTGAGCTATATTGCGGAGTAAATATCACTTCATGATCACTACCTAAACCCATACCGCTGTCTTCAACATCAAATAATAACGTTTTACTTGTTTCATCAACCGTAACGCGCACATGGGGTTTACGTAGCTCTGCAGCCCTAATTGCCGCATCAATCGCATTATCAATCAAGTTACCTAAAATTGACACTACTCGTTCAATCATGTCTTTATGGGTAATTTCACTCAGTAAGCTATCTGGGTTCAGCTCAAGAATTACATTTAGTTCTCGCGCTTTATGATATTTGCCAACCAATAGTCCTGCTAGTACAGGATCTTGAATACGCTCCAGCAAATGATGTATTTGCGCTTGTGAGCCTTGGCTTTCTTGACCTATTAATTCAATTGCTTTATCGGTTTCACCCATTTGGATCAAAGCACCAATTAAATTAAGTTTATTTGAATAATCATGAGTTTGCACGCGTAATAATTCAGCAAACGCTTGAACTTTAGTGAGCTGTTGGCTCATATATTCAAGCTCATCAGCAGGGCGCAAAGTCAATAAAATACCATTATTTTGACCTTGTACTTGCAATGAAAAACGAGATAAAACAAGCCGTTTATCAGCCGCAAACAGCTCAAAGCCAACCATTTTACGGCGTTGATTACGTAATAAAAAGTCAGCATGTTCTGGCAGTAAATCACTGAGCAATAAATCTTGCTCAGTGTAAGCTGTCGGTTTATCTAAAATTTCGCACGCGCGCTGCGTTAATTTACGCACTCGGCCATCAGGATCAAGAGCTATAACACCACTGCGCATAGTGTTTAAAATTGCGTCTTGCTCTGAAAATAGCCTTGCGATTTCATCAGGCTGCAAACCAAAAATAGCATTACGAACACGTTGGCCAATAAACACGGCGGCTAAAATACTCAGTACAACTAATAGCAGGCCCCAAGCGACTATTTCAACAATACGCGCCTGAATCAAAGGCTCCACTGACTGAACTAAAAAGCCAACCGAGACTAAACCAATAATATTTTGTTGTTCATCGTATACAGGTACTTTTCCTCGAATCGACTCTCCCAAACTACCCTGCGCTAAAGATATATAGCGCTCTCCGCGCAACGCAGCTTGGCTATCACCACCGACCATAGGTTGGCCGAGTTTATTACGATCTGGGTGCGCAATTCGATGGGCATTTTTATCACCAATAACAATAAAATCTGCGTCAGTAAGCTGACGCAGATTTTCTATTTTTTGATTGATTGCTACTAAATTGCTAGGTTCTTGTAAAGCCAGAGCCACATCTTTACTGGATGCAATACTAGTAGCAACAGCTAATGCTTTATCGCCAATGTGATTGTGCAAGCTTTGCGCTGTAATTTGATACACCAAACCGCCAAATAATATTGCTTGTAGTACGCATAATCCTGTCACCCAAATTATTAATCGCGTTTCTAAGCGCTTAGGTGTCTTAACCATGCTTTGCAATGGATTTTGCTTTTTGGTGTACTTCATACTTAACCTTAATTATTAGGCATTTTCGCTTTAAGCTCAGCTTTATCAGCACGGCGCTGCGTTATAAAGTCTTTTAACGGGAATAATAATACTAAGATTGAGATAACAAAAATACTCAATGTCAGTGGGCGCTCCCATAAAAAGCTTAGCGAACCATCTGATAGCATCATCGAACGACGGAAGTTGCGTTCAATCATATCACCTAAAATAAAGCCTAGTAGTAAAGGAGCCATTGGGAAAGCGAGAATCCTTAACACCAAAGCCACCAGCGCAAAACCAACCATCATAAATAAATCAAACGTATTAAATGAGACTAAATAAACCCCAATTAAACTAAAGAATAAGATCATGATAGTAAGCACTGATTTAGGCATCGCCAATACTTTTGCAAAGTAAGGGATCAGTGGCAAGTTCAAGATAAGCAGCACAATGTTACCAAAATACATACTAACAATCACAGCCCAAAATACGCTTGGGTTTTCTTCCATCAACATTGGGCCAGGCTGAATGCCATAAGCAATTAATGCACCCAACATAATAGCAGTAGTACCAGAACCTGGAATACCTAATGTTAATAATGGCACAAAAGAGCCTGTGCAAGCTGCATTGTTAGCTGACTCTGGCGCAGCTAAACCACGCAATGAACCTTTGCCAAATTTATCTTTTAATGCTTTTGGGGCTAAGTTTCGCTCGGTTGCATACGCCATAAAGCTCGCAATTGTCGCCCCAGCGCCAGGGAGTACACCAACAATAAAACCAAGGAGAGAAGATCGGCCAACAGTTGGTGCCATCTCTTTAATTTCTTCTTTACTTAATTTGGTTGAACCAATTTGCGGAGTGTCAGAGTCATTAATACTTTTCACTTCTTTTTTCTCAGGGCGAACAACATTAATCAATGCCTCAGCGAGTGCAAACGTTGCCATTGCGACTAATAAAAAGCTAATACCATCGAGTAAATCTGCTTGACCAAAGGTAAAACGCTCTGTGCCAGACGATGGATCAATACCCACTGTTGCAAGCATTAAACCAAATACAGTCATCATCATGGCTTTTAAAAATTGCCCTTTATTAGAAAATGCAGCAATCGCAGTCAAACCTAAAAACATCAATACAACGTAATCCGGTGACTGAAAGCTTAACGATACTTTTGCTAACAGCGGCGCTGCAACCATGAGTAAAATTGCGCCTATTGTGCCACCTATAAAGGAAGAATAAGCAGCGATAGCCAATGCTTTACCAGCATGCCCTTGCTTAGCTAATGGGTAGCCATCAAAAGAGGAGGCTACCGTGCCTGCAACACCTGGTGCATTGATTAATATTGATGATGTTGAGCCACCAAAAATAGCACCGTAGTAAACCCCAGCCATTAAGATCATGCCTGAGTCGGCGCCGATACTATAAGTAATTGGGATCATTAACGCGATAGCAGTAATAGGACCAAGGCCTGGTAGCATGCCGATAAAGGTACCAACAAAGCAACCGACAATAACGTACAACAAATTATTCCAGTCGAGCACGGTCGACAAACCTAGCATAATTCCATCAAACATAACTTAACTCCACAGATCACCAGGAACCAAATAAATACCGAGCACTTGGGTCATTAAAAACCAAAAAACCACGGCAACAGGAATAGATGCAAACAATAAAATCTTTTTACGTCGTTCACCCATCACAAAAAAACCAACTAATAAAAAAGCACTCGTAGAAATTAAGAAACCAATTGGCTCTAATGCCGCACTATATAAAACCATCAGCACTAGCAAGGCGAAAGTGCGAAGCACATCATCCTTCTCTAAGCGCTGTGCTAACTCAGCGGTTTGCTCTTTAGGTTTTAATAAAGTCGCCCCAATCGATAGCAGGCAGACGACAATGCCAAAAGCAGCGTAAACCTTGGGCAACGTTGCCGAGGTCACCGTCTCATATTCTTCAAAAGGAAGAAGTGGAATTTGCCATGCAACAATGGCGTATAAGGTAAATAGCGCCAAGAATAAACTTGGCCCTAGTAATTCACGGTTTAACATCATTAGCCCCGATTAACGTAATGTACGAATAAAGCCGAGTTCTTCCATAACGACTTTAAGCTGTGCTTCTTGCTGCTCAAGTGACTTTATAAATTGATCTTTCTCTTGAAACAGGTTTAACCACCCATTACGAGCTCGTACGGCTTCCCATTCAGGGGTAGTTTGTAGCTTGCGTAATTTTTCGGTGTACTGCGCTAGTTTCTCTGCGGGTAAATTAGGGGCTGCAAAAAAGCCACGCCAGTTAACAAATTCCATGTCGTAGCCCAATGACTTAAGTGTTGGGATTTGTGGATAATCAGGGAGCGTTTTCCCTGAAGTCACTGCCAAAATACGAGCTTGACCACCATTAGCCACTTCTAGTGCCTCACTCAAGCCTGTAGAGAGCAAGTTAACTTCGCCTGATAATAGCCCCGCTTTGGCTTTGCCACCTGCATCGTAAGGAATATAGCGTAAACGTCGCCCGTCAAGGCCTGCTGACTTAACCGCTTGAGCTGCAACTAAATGATCCATACTGCCACGAGCCGAACCACCCGCAACTTTTACCGAGCCTGGGTCTTTTTTCATTGCAGCAATCACATCCTGCCACGTTTTGTAAGGTGAGTCGTTTCGCACAACAAACGCACCATAATCGGCGATCATGCTGGCAACTGGTGTTAAATCTCGATAACTGTAAGGAATTTTCCCTGATAATGCGCGCAACACGATGGGTGTTGAGTTAACCATAAGGATATCGCCTTTTTTAGTGCCTGACTCAATCAAATAAGCTATCGCACGACCACCGCCGCCACCTGACATATTTTGAAAAGACGCATTATCTTCAATGCCAGCTTTGACCAAGCCTTCGCCAACACCACGTGCCGTCGTGTCCCAACCGCCCCCAGGGCCACCTGGCACTAAAAAGTGAATATCTGCCATCGCAAATGGGCTGCTTAGTACCAGCGAAGCTGCCAGCACTGTAGTTTTAAATGATTTAAACGTTTTTGTAAGTAACTTCATGTTTTATGCCCCTTAAAATAAGTACTGAATACGCGCAGCTAAGCCTAAGCCATCATCTTCATTACCTACTAAGTCATCAGCACCAGGGCCTTCAACTTCAGAGTAAACAAGATTAGCCATAAACTTAATTTGTGAAGAGTAGTAATAGTTAGCACCCGCAGTATAGGTAGTTACTTCAGTACCTTGTGATTCAGACGTTGCATCTGCGCCACTAAAGCGAGCAACCAGCTCCCAGGCATTTTTCACCCCTTTAGGTTGAGAAAACACCGCGCTGCCTTTTGAGTATTTCTTTTGTGAACCATCTAAAAAGTAGCTTGCAGTTACGGCATAGGCATCAAAACGTTCCCCATTTAATGCAGAACTATTTTCTAACGTGTCGATTTCTCGGGTTGCATACTCAGCTTCGACACTGAAGCCTTTGTTTTGATATGCCGCTTCAAGGCCTACTTGTTCAAAGCTATTTAAACGAACTAACTCTCCGCCTGCAGCATAATTAAGTAATCGCGTGTTCGTACTACGTACTTCACCACGCGCAAGTGCACCGGTTAAAACCCGGCCACCCATATCACGTTTTGAGTACCAACTACCTAGATGCAATACACCGTCATCTAAATCTTGTTGCCATGTTAAACGCCCTGTCAGTGATAGAGCGAGCGAACCATCATCGTCATTATGGCCATTGGCTCCAAACGCTTCATTTTTATAAACACCAACGGCATAACGAAAGCCTGTGTCTTTAAAATATTGGTATACCGATGTACCCCACTGAAAGTAAGGCGATACGTTATCTGCAAGCGAGCTACGCTCAATCGTGGCAATATGCTTAGAGCTGGTTAATGCGTTTAAAGAAATGTCTTCACGCAGCTTACCCATCTGTACTTTTAAACCATTGCCAAAACCACTGTAGCGTAAACGTGCCATCACAATTTCACCCGTATTTTCGGCAAAAT
Source organism: Pseudoalteromonas sp. APC 3893 (assembly GCF_030408095.1). Lineage (NCBI taxonomy): Bacteria > Pseudomonadati > Pseudomonadota > Gammaproteobacteria > Alteromonadales > Pseudoalteromonadaceae > Pseudoalteromonas > Pseudoalteromonas sp. APC 3893. Next base: position 95,715 of record NZ_JASDCD010000006.1, on the reverse strand, counting down.
CGAGTAGTAACTTGTTATCCCAGTCACTATGCTCACTTTCAACATACAAGCGAGCACGGCGTACAAATAAATCACTTGCCGCCTCACCTGAGCGGTTAGGACCTGCATTATAGGCACCGTCAAAATGGTTATAGTCCACTTGTAAGCGGCCACCAAATTCAAGGTTAAAAGCTTTATTACCTTTCATTGAATCAACTTCTTTTTGTAGCTCATCCAGTTGCTGTTGTAATTTTTCAGTATCGTTGGCGGCTAATGCTGAAGTACTTGCTAAAGCGGCTGCAATGGCCAAAGCCAGTTGTGTGTTACTTGCTTTCATTATTTTCTCCACACCTGTGTATGATTTTGTTGTCGTTAGATGAGCGACTGCACACTGCCATCTGTCTTCGAGCATAGTGTTAACGTGAAATTAACGAAATGTTTAGAAGTTAAGCTGCATTGATCGATCTAAAAACGATTAAAATCATAAAGTGCATGAGCTTTATGAGCACAATAAATTAACGCGCAGAGTTTAATGGTAAGTGGTTGATTTGTTATTTGGTTATACAAGTGGGTTCAAAGCGATAAAGGAGCATGTTTTATACATATATAAAACATGCAGCAGTACTTTTTACATAGAAGGTAATTTCGGTAAGTGCCCTATATTATTAATCAACATTCATGATTTTTACACGCTCGCTAACAACAAGCTTACCTGCCGTTTTAGCTTTTATTTCTTCAATTGACACACCCGGTGCGCACTCTAAAAGGTGAAATGCACCATCTCTAATTTCTAGCAGAGCCAAATCGGTGATCACTTTATTAATACACGCTACACCAGTCAGTGGTAGGCTGCATTCTCGCAGCAATTTAGATTCTCCATGTTTGTTTGCATGGGTCATGGTGCAAATAATATTTTTAGCCCCTGCGACTAAATCCATTGCACCGCCCATGCCTTTGACTAGCTTATTAGGGATCATCCAGCTGGCAATATTGCCGTTTTGATCGACTTCAAACGCACCTAATACAGTTAAGTCCACATGACCACCGCGGATCATGGCAAAACTCTCTGCAGAGTTAAAAATGGCAGCACCTTTAGCCGCTGTGACGGTTTCTTTTCCGGCGTTGATCATATCTGCATCGACTTGCGCTTCACTTGGATATGGCCCCATACCTAGCAAGCCATTTTCCGATTGCAGCATTACCTCAATGTCCTCAGAGACATAATTCGCCACTAGTGTAGGTATTCCAATTCCTAAATTAACGTAGTAGCCATCTTGTAACTCCATCGCTACGCGTTTTGCTATTTGCTCTCGTGTTAACGCCATTATTTACTCCTTAAAGCTTTGCCGCTTGCGTAGTGACTTTTTCGATGCGCTTTTCAAACTCACCTTTTATTACTCTATCGATATAGATACCTGGGGTATGGATTTGACTGGGTTCAAGCTCTCCAGATTCTACGATTTCTTCAACTTCCAGTACGGTAATTTTCCCTGCGGTGGCGGCCATGGGGTTAAAGTTCATCGCCGTATGGCGGTAAATGCAATTACCGTAGCGGTCAGCCTTCCACGCTTTAACAATGGCAAAATCTCCAGTAATACTCGGCTCTAGTAAATAATCACGGCCATTAATGTTTCGGGTTTCTTTGCCATTAGCCACAGGGGTACCCACTCCAGTTGCGGTATAAAAGGCAGGTATACCCGCCCCACCGGCACGCATTTTTTCGGCTAAGGTGCCTTGTGGAGTTAGCTCTACTTCGAGCTCACCACTTAATAATTGCTGCTCAAATAACGCGTTTTCACCCACATAAGAGGCGACCATTTTGCTAATTTGTTTATCTTCTAGCAGTACTCCGAGGCCAAAGCCATCAACCCCACAGTTATTTGATACGACGGTTAAATCTCGCGTGCACTGGCGCTTAATTTGTGCAATAAGCCCTTCAGGAATCCCACATAAACCAAAGCCACCAGCAATCACCGTCATGCCATCTGTAAGACCCGCCATGGCCTCATCGTAACTAGCTACTACTTTATCAAAACCTGCCATAATACCCCCTATTGTGCTGTCCAACCGCCATCTATCGCTATTGCTTGTGCGGTAATATTACGTGCCGCATCTGCCATTAAAAACGCGACGGTATGATGTATTTCATCCAAACCAATAAAGGCTTTTTTAGGCATGGGTGCAAGCATAATAGTATCGATGACTTGCTGCTCTGATAGGCCATGCTCTTTAGCTTGTGATGCAATTTGTTGTTCAACTAACGGCGTTTTTACGTACGCAGGGCATACCGTATTAATGGTAATATTGGCATCCCCTGTTTCCAGCGCCATGGTTTTAGCAAAGCCAATTAAGCCATGCTTGGCAGCAATATAAGCTGACTTATATTTAGACGCGACCATCGCATGGATAGAGCCAATATTAATAATACGGCCAAAATTTTGCTCTCGCATACGCGGTAACACCGCTTTGGTCATCATCGCTGGCCCAACTAACATCACTTGTTGTAAAAGCTGCCATTTATCAGCCGGGAAATCCTCAAGCTTGGCTACATGCTGAATACCGGCATTATTAATCAATACATCAATCGGCCGTTTAAACTCATTAAAAAATATTTCAATTGCATCACTATCAGCCACATTCAGTGCAAAGCCTTGTGCATTCCCATCTTGCTCAATGATTTTAGCTGCAGCTTGTTCGGCGCTGTGTTGATGTAAATCAGTGACGATAATGTAATGACCAGCCTTGGCTAGTTGCTCAGCAATATAAAAACCAATACCACTGGCAGCCCCAGTAATTAATACCGTTTTACTCATGCGGTTGCTCCTTTAAAAAGTCACTGATAAGCTCAGCCTTTGGTGAGATAGAAAAAATACCATCTAAATGTCCCCAACCGCCTTCAATCTCTGAAATTTCAACCTCTTTTCCAGCTGTTTTCATCGCGCTATATACTGTGCGCATGTTTTCAGGACGAAGTAATAAATCGTTTGTTGCAGGCAGCAATAAGGTTTTTGCTTTCACGTTTTTCAGTGCATTGGTTAAGTCACCTTGCATACCCGCGGTAAAAAGCTGTGATGCACGCACTAAATACAACACGTGATTAGCATCTTGGGTTTTCGCGCGTGCCATAGCCCGTGTTGCTAATGTTTGGCTAAGCTGAGGCAAGGTGCGAATATCATTCAACGCTCCTTGATCAAGCACATTAAAGTTCGGGAAGCTGGCGTTATAAATAATCGGATGCATGGCATCTTGCGTAATGTTCAGCATGGTTGCCGCCAAACCATCTAGCGGGCGCTCTTTGTTGTAATAATTACCTTGCTGCCAATTTTTATCTAACCGAATGGGTAATGCCCATTTTTCAAGGGCCGCTACCGTCCACGCATCCATAGTTGCAGCACCGATCACATGAATAAGTCGCTCAACCTGATCGGGGTAACGCACCGCCCACTCAAGCGCCTGGAATGACCCCATTGATGCGCCCATCACTGCGTGTAACTTTTTGATGCCTAAGCTATCGAGCAACCGTTTTTGCACATTTACAAAGTCAGTAATTGTCACTACAGGAAAGTCGAGCCCGTAAGGTTTTTTAGTAGCAGGATTGATTGAAGCAGGGCCCGTTGTAATTACGTTCGGATCATGCCAGTTTGCATTTACTAAAGTGTCAGAGCTAATCACAAAGTATTTATTAGTATCAATGGCTTTGCCAGGGCCTATAATTGCATCCCAATACCCAGGCAAAGCGTCATCAGCGTTGTATTTACCCGCCGCATGAGACGTGCCAGAAAAATAATGAGTGATTAAAATCACATTATCTTTGGCTTTATTCAGCGTGCCGTAGCTTTCCCAACCAATATCAACCTGCGGTAAAGTCTTACCAGACACAGTGGTAAAATCTTTGCTGGTAAAATGTTGTTTCTCCACCAGCATGGACGCAGCTTTGTCTGCACTAAATACGGCGCTACTATAAAATAAAAGCAATCCGATGATTATGAATGTTGTTTTCATTGCCCTTCCTTAAAAAGTTATAAATAGACCTAATGCCAACGCGACACCAATAAGCGGGATAACCACAGTTAATGCTGCCAGTGGCCAATAAGCCCGTTGGTGCGTTTCATTACAGATAGCCCGTATGGTGGTAACGACATATCCATTGTGGGGTAAACTATCCAGTGCGCCGGAGCTAATCGCCACGACACGGTGCAATTGTTCAGGGTTGACACCCATATCCAAATAACCTGGGGCAACAAGCGGTAGCGCAATGGCTTGGCCACCCGATGCAGAGCCCGTTAAGCCTGCAATAACGCTCACCGCCACCGCTGCGCCGACTAATTCATTACCTGGTACCTGAGTCATTAGATCAACAGCCGCAATAAACGCCGGCGACACTTTAGCCACTGCACCAAACCCCACCACGGCGGCTGTATTGCCAATGGCGACCAAAGCGCCGGTGGTGCCCACATTGATGGCATTAGACATGTTATGAAAGTATTTAAAGTTGATGATTACAATGCTTAATACCCCACCGAGTAGCGCCACTATCAAAGCCGTTTGCTGTAAAATATCGTGCAACATAAATGATAAAAGTAACACCACTATAAGCGGGATAACCCCCGTAATAGGATGCGGTCGTTCACGTTCTAAGATCACCGGATCATCATCACGGGCAGCAAATCGCTCCCCATTTGAAACGGCCTTTTTAATCATTTTGTTAAGCCAAACGTAACCCACAATCGCCATAAAAATAGCCACTACTAGGCTGACTTCCCATGCTGCATAAGGTGATGTCCCTAGATGCTTAACCGGTATCCAGTTCTGAATCTCAGGTGAGCCCGCCGAAGTCATAGTGAATGTCACCGAGCCAAATGCCAAGGTCGCAGGAATAAAACGCCGAGGTAAATCGGCATCTTTAAATAAACTAAGCGCCATCGGATAAACCGAAAACGCCACAATAAACACGCTAACGCCACCGTAAGTCAGTACGGCACAGGCAATGACCACTGCGAGCACCGCATGTTTCATGCCTAGCTTGCCAACAATATAGCTTGCTACGCTATCTGCCGCACCGGTGTCTTCCATAAATTTACCGAATAGCGATCCGAGTAAGAACATAAAAAACCATGCACTTAAAAACCCAGCAAAACCGTCCATATAAGCAGAGATAAAATTACTCTCTGCCGAGACTGGAAATATAGCCATCCCACTACTTAATGCCACTAGCAGTGCGCAAATTGGCGCAGCAATAAACAAGTTAACGCCACGCAACGTTAATATAATCAGCAGTATTAAACCGCCTAACAGCCCTATCATGCTCAGCATAAACATTCCTATAATTATTGTTATTACACAGATGAGGTGACATCGCAGTAATTGAATTTAGTCTTACGTTAAAACAGTAAAAATGACATAGCACTAAGGTACTACACCATTTAAATTTGGCTTAAAAGCCAGTTAAGTCAAGGCATTGAGAGCGTATAGCACTATGGTACTAATTCCTTTTTTGTAACTATCTTCTACATTAGATGCAGGTGACATGAGCAATGAAACAATCAACAAAGACAACAAAAACAGGAACACACCATGATTAAGCTCAATCAAAAAATCACACCGGTTACCCTCGCCGTTTCACTGGCGCTATTTAGTGGCAACAACATTGCCGCCGAGCAAACCACTCAAGCCAAAGGTGAATTAGAACGTATTGAAGTAACCGCGCGTAAAACCGTAGAGAACTTACAAGAAGTCCCTGTGGCAGTGACCTCTATCGGGGCACAAGAGTTGGCCGAAAACGGCATTAGCGTTATGACTGAGGTACAACAGTTTTCACCAAATACCACGTTGCAAGCAAGCCGCGGTACCAATTCAACCATTACGGCATTCATTCGAGGGGTCGGTCAACAAGACCCGCTTTGGGGTTACGAGCCTGGCGTTGGTATTTATATCGATGACGTTTATTTAGCGCGCCCGCAAGGTGCGGTACTGGATTTACTGGACGTACAACAAATTGAAGTACTGCGCGGGCCACAAGGCACGCTATATGGTAAAAATACCATTGGTGGGGCAATTAAGTACGTGACCAAAGAGATGAGTGGTGATGCTACACTCAATGTGCAAGGCACTGTAGGAAGCTACAACCAAAAAGACTTAAAAATAACCGGGCAACTGCCACTGATAGATGAAAAACTCTATGTTGGCTTTGGTTTTGCTACCTTAAACCGTGACGGTTTTGGTGAGTTTTTAACGTCTGCACTTGATAATCAAGACCGTGAAAACTACAACAAAAACGTTACCGCCGCACGCGTAACGTTAGAATATACACCCACTGACGATTTATTTTTTAAACTCGCGTGGGACAAAACTGAAGATGAGTCAAACGCCAAAGGCGGTTATCGCTTATTACCCAGCTTACTAACCGATGCCCCCGTCCCTGATAGCGTATACGACTCTTATACCAGCTTGCCAACATGGAACAAAGTCGAGCTTGAAGGCTATAGCTTAACCGCGCGCTGGGATATGAGTAACAACACCAGCTTAAAGTACATTGGTTCAAGCCGTGAAAGCTACTCGCCAACAAATATTGATTTTGATAATACCTCTATCCGTATTTTTGACGTACCCGCTATTTATGATGATGAGCAAACTACACACGAATTACAGCTTAACCATCAAGGGGATAACTATAAGTTCGTATCAGGGTTGTATTATTACGATGGTGAATCGTGTGGTCAGTTTGAAGCTATCTTAGAAGAACTCGGTAAAAGCTTAGCAGCACCAGGTCTTACCCGCGAAGTAAGTGGGTGCAGCAACTCCACTAGTAAAGCAGCCTACATTCAAGGGAGTTATGATTTTGATGATAAGTGGTCGATGACTTTAGGTGCGCGCTATACCCAAGACAGTAAAGAAGCCCAAGTCAATAACGGCCTTATATTTGATACCGTTTACCCTGAATCAGGTTGGGTACCGGGCTATGTTCGCCCTGAAGGTCAATTAGTACCCACAGTACTGGATGACAGCGAAGACTGGTCACGTTTTACACCACGCGCTGGGGTTGAGTATCAATACAGCAAGGACATTATGTTCTTTGCAAGTTACGCACAAGGTTTTAAATCAGGCACCTTCAACCCGCGTGCAACCACCGCTGAACCTGCTGCAAAACCTGAAATAGTAGACTCATTTGAACTGGGTATGAAAAGCGAATGGAACAATAACCTACGCGCCAATGTGACGCTTTTCACACTTGATCACCAAGACCGCCAATACATCTCTGTACTACCAGGTGACAACGCCGCCGATTTAAATCAGCGCTTAGGTAACATTGGTGAATCGACCTCAGATGGAATAGAGATAGAGCTAAGCTATGTTGCTACAGAAGCACTGAGCTTCGATGCATCAATTGGTTATATCGACAGTAGTTTTGATAACGTCATTGATACAAACCCTGAAACTGGCGAAACCTTCGATAAATCAGATCGTTTTAGTGTATCCAACACGCCAGATCTCACCTTTAATTTAGGGGCAACGTACCGTATGTATACCGACATGGGCGACTTTGTTATGAACGGTAACTACTATTACCGAGGTGATTACGCACTCTTTGAAGAAGATAGCCTGCTCACGCAAGATGCCTATGGGTTACTGAATATAGGTATCACATGGTACAGCACTGACGGCCATTGGAGTGCCGGATTATACGGTAAAAACCTCACTGATGAGGAGTATATGATCGGCGGCTATCAATTTGTTGCCCCTGATCCAAGTGATCCTAGCGATACCAGTAAATATACGCCAGGCCTTGGTGGTGATAACACCTTAATCAGCTATTACGGCGACCCTCGCACAGTGTCACTCACTGTGGGCTATCGTTTCTAAGCTGGTGTTTAAAGGTTTGCCTGATATTTCCCTAGCAGGTAAACCTTGTTTCAATATAAAAAATCACTTATAACATAACGTGTTGGAGTATTAGGAATGTCTTTCGCTGTGAACACAATAATTGCCGATGATCACCCACTATTTAGAAGCGCATTGCGCCAAGCGGCTGCAACCTGTGTGCCTGAAGAACATATAAAAGAAACCAGCGATATCGATGGTTTATTCACTTTACTCAAAAATCACCCGGAAACTGAACTCATTTTTTTAGATTTAACCATTCCCGGTGCCAATGGCTTACAAGCACTGTCGCAACTGCGAAACCGCCACCCTGATATAGTTGTTATTATGGTATCAGCCAACGAAACCCCCACTATAATCAAACAAGCCATGAGCTTAGGTGCCGCGGGATATATCCCAAAATCATCATCCTTGGATGTCATAAGCGAAGCCATTAGCCATGTTCTTAACGGTGATACCTGGCTGCCACTCGACATTGATTTAACCGATGTAGTCGTCAATGATGAACAAAGCAGTTTTGCCCGCAACCTTGAAAAACTCACCCCGCAACAATACCGTGTTTTAGCCATGATTGCTGATGGCCTGTTGAATAAACAAATCGCATTTGAAATGTCGATTCAAGAAACCACTATCAAACAACATGTATCCGCTATTTTGCGCAAACTCAACGTGTATAACCGCACCCAAGCTGGCATTTTATTTAACCAGCTATCTCAAATAGGCAAAGCAGTAGAAGGCTAGCAAACCAGCAAACAGCTATCCCAGTTTCAACTTAACAATCCCATTTACGGGAAAACCCTCTTCAGAAAAAAAACAAAAATAAAATAAAATCAGCCGTTTAAACTTTGGCATATTCCTCGCTACCGTGTTTATTAATTAAAATATAATGAAACACAGCCAATGGATTTAGATAGCACTTTAAAGACGAGTAAAAAACCAAATCAGCGTAAAAAGCTCATTGCTGCAGCCTTAATTGTTAGCATCATAATTTTTATATGGCTGGTGCAATCTTGGCTTGCCCCTACAACAATTTCTGCCAGCCAATTACAGATTGCCAGCGTGACACAAGCTGATTTTGTTGTAAAAGTTAAAGGCTTTGGTCGATTAAAATCAAAATATCAGCGCTACTTAACCAATACCGATGTCGCTATGGTCGAGGCTATTCATGTGTATCCAGGTACACGTGTTAGCAAAGACACGGTTATTTTAAGCCTTGTTAATCCACTGCAAGCCCAGCGTTTATCGGTCGCAAGACTGGAGCTTGCACGGCAACAAGCCAGCTTTAGCGAACAAAAAATTAACCAAAAGAGTCAGTTATTGGAGCGCGAAGCTAACCTAACTCTTTTACAGAGTGAGCTTGAAAGCGCCCAGCTAAGAAGCGAAGCCGAGAGTCAATTAATCGAACAAGGCATTGTTTCAAGTCTTGATTACAAACGCAGCTTACTGAGCGTAAAACAACTTAAGCAGCGCGTTGAGATTGAACAAAAACGCCTTGCGCAATTAGCGCAAATGCACCTACAGCGTAGTAAGGTGCAACAAGAGCTGTTACGCCAATTTGAATTAAACTACAAAGTACAACAACAAGCTTTTGACGACCTACAAATTACAGCGGGCATTGATGGCATGCTGCAAGAGCTCAACGTAGAACTAGGTCAAAACCTCACACCAGGCACTCGTTTAGCTGTGGTGGGTTCTGATTGCGCACTCAAAGCAGAGCTCAGTATTAAACAAAGTGACGCTGAAAAAATCGCACTCAATATGCCAGCCCGCGTAAATACCTTTAGCAACTCAAAGCGGGGCGAAGTGACAGCTAAAGTGACCCGAATTGATCCCATCGTGAGTGATGGTCGGGTAATGATTGAGCTCGACCTTATTGGTGAATTACCTGCCAATGCACGCCCCGACCTAAGCATTGAAGGCCATGTTATAAGCAATGTAATAGCGAATGCACTGACCATTAAATTACCGCAAAAAGCAAAAGCTCATTCAAAAGCGATGCTTTTTAAACTTAACCCCAACACTCATTTAGCTGCCCCGATAAATATTGAATTTGGTACACTCAGTGATAATAAAATTCAACTTCTAGATGGCGCTAAGGTGGGCGAACAGCTGATCATTTCAGACCTTTCTAAATGGCAGCATTTGGCAACTATAAAAATAGAACAGGAAAGTTTATGAACACCAATACACTTATCTCATTAAAAAATATCGCCAAGGTTTATCGCAGCCAAAATGTTGAAACCTATGCCTTAAAAAATATCGACCTGACTATTAATGAAGGTGATTATATTTGTATTAGCGGCCCATCGGGCTGCGGAAAATCGACCTTGCTGTCGCTATTAGGTTTACTTGATAGCCCAACAGGTGGTCAATATGCCATTAAAAATGTCGATACCAAAACCCTTGATATGGACCAACAAGCCGAGCTACGTAATTTACACATTGGCTTTATTTTTCAGTCATTTAATTTAATCGATGAGCTATCAGTATTTGATAACGTCGCCCTGCCGCTTACTTATCGCGAGCCTGCGATGAGCCAAGCAGATATTAACAGTGCAGTAAAACATGCCCTTGATGAAGTTGAAATGGGCCACCGCGTACAACATAAGCCCAACCAGCTCTCTGGTGGCCAACAACAGCGTATTGCTATTGCTCGTGCACTTGCCGGAAACCCCAGCATTTTATTGGTCGATGAGCCAACGGGTAACCTTGACTCTAAAAACGGCGATGCAGTGATGGACCTACTCGATGCACTTAATCAAAAAGGCACCACCATTTGCATGGTAACCCATGATTTACGTTATGCCGGGCGGGCAAAAACTCAGCTAAAACTACTCGATGGCGAAATTGTCTCTTACTCGCACGCGAGCAAAAACCAAGCGGCACCAACAGCCAACTTAACAACAGACGGTGCTGAGGTCGTTTAATATGAGCCGTTTAACTAAAACACGTAGCCAACTGCGCTTAGCATGGGCATCACTGATGAATGCACCAGGATTTGTCACCGCCGTTGTTTCAACACTCGCACTGACTTTAGCGGCATTATTTGTTGTATTGAGTTTAGTGAATAGTTACTTTTTAAAACCGCTCGATGTATTTGATGAGAACCGCATGGTGGTGGTTGAGCAAAGCCTCACTTATGATGATTATGATGCGGTTGGCTTTCAAAGTTATCAATCCATGGTGCACTGGATTAAGAACAATCAAAGTTTTGAGCAGGCATTTATGATGAATGCCGCTGAAAATATTTTTTTAAACTTAGACGGTCAACCAAAAAAAGATGTGCTGTATGTAGGTGGTGAATACTTTGAACTCCTTCATACTCCTTTTTTACTTGGACGTGGCTTTAAAAAGGGCGAAACCTTAGAGGAAGTTGATAATAGTGTAGTCATTTCAGAGAAGTTCTGGAAAGAGCATTTTAATAGTGACCCGAATGTAATTGGTAAACCCTTAAAAACAGCCAGTGAAATTGAAGGTGATGGGCATATTATAACCGGTGTCGTAGCGGCTAATTTCAGCCCACCCTACATGATTAAAGCGGGCTCTGTTGATGTTTGGTATCCAAGCAGTGCCGATCGTCGATTTTTTCATAACGATGACTGGCAAAGCCCATGGACTAACACCTTTAGAAATCTCAAGTTAATAGCAGTATTAAAGCCTGGAGTCACTACTTCGCAAGTAAAAACCGACTTAAAAGCCCAAATTGATACCATAAAATCTGAGTGGCTGAACAATGGTGGTATTACAGATGTGAACCCCGTTGTCACGCCTTACCGTGAAGTAGAACTAGGTAACAACGATGATTTAAGCTTAATGATGCTCGCTGGTGCGTTAGGGCTACTCGTCATTGCTGTACTAAACGTCAGTACCTTATTCTTTTCTCGAGCGTTAGCGCAACATAAAACCTTAGCTTTACAAGCTGTGCTGGGCGCAAAACGTAAAAAATTATTTAACAGCATTTTACTACAGTCGCTTATATTGATGAGTATTTCGGTCAGTATTGCGCTGTTTTTGTCAGTCTGGGGAATTAGGCTATTTAAAGTGCTTGCTGAAGGCCGCTTACCATTAGTGAATAGCCTAGCTGTAGATATCAACTTGGTACTTATCGCCATAGTGATGTGTATTGCTTTAGCGTACATTTTCTCAATCATCACAGCGTATTTAATTAATTATAAAACCCTCAACCAGCAAATGCAGAACAGCGGTAAAGGCGGTGTTTCGCAAGTATCAGGGCGTACTGTTCGTTTATTAATTGGCGTGCAAATGTTTGTAGCCGCTTTACTGGTTAGCTTCTCGGTCATGGTAGTGAGTAAATCCTTAGAGACCATCAACCGCCCTTTAGGCAGCGATACTGAAAACCTGTATTTTGCACAGTTATTTCAAGTTAATAACGACGCAACACTAGCCGAGCGCTACGAGCAAATTAAGCAGTATCAAAAAGTATTGCAAAACAGTGAAGGCATTAAAGATGTCGCACTTGGGCAAAGCCCAGTATCCGCAAGGCAAAATGCCAACACCCTGACCGACGTTGAAGGTAAAAGCTCCATCTTCTTCCCCAGCCAATGGGTCGGGCCTGATTACTTTGATTTAGTGCACACAAAAATACTCGCAGGGCGTACTTTTAGCGAACAAGCTATGCGAGGGGAAACAAATGAACTTTTGGTATCTATTAGTGTGGCTAAATGGTTATTACCTGATCAAGAATACACAGACATTATCGGTAAAAGCTACAAAGGCCTTGAAGATAAAATGTTTGAGATTGTCGGCATAACTGAAGATTTTAACCACCCTAAATATTATGATGAATCATTTGGTCGGCACATGTGGTGGCCAGCACAACCTTGGAGTTATATGTTTGTTATTGAAACAGAACCCAGTGTTGAGCTTACTAGCAAGCAAGTTTTGAATTTATTAAGAAAAGCCAATAGTCACCTAACCTTATGGCAATTTAGAGACTTACAGCAAGAGTACGATGGTTTGCTGTATATGAGCCACCTTACATTAGTATTGTGTTGTACGTTGGCGCTTTTTACTCTATTACTCGCTGCAATAGGTATATTTGGAGTACTTAGCTACAACTTAGGCCTACGTCGGTATGAATTTGGTATTCGTATGGCGCTAGGGGCTAAAAAAGCACGCTTATTTAAACTTATGAGCAAAGAAGCCGTACTCCCTGTGTTAATCGGTTTTATTTTAGCGCTGAGTGTAATGATAGCCGGCTACCATAGCCTGCAAGAACAGCTTGTATCTTGGTTAATTTTAGACGTGCGCTTGCAATTAATGGCATGGTTTATCACTTTGATTATTGCAATGTTCGCCTGCTTTAGGCCACTATTGCTATTAATTAAAGCCAAACCGATGGCTGCACTTCGTAACGAATAATAATGATAAGGGTGGCCCAAACAGGGCCACCACGACAGGATCATACATATAAAATGGACCCAATTTTAGTAATCGACGACCAAGCCGATGTTCGCATGGCCGCCATCGTCGCTTTAAACCAACTTGGCTTGCAATGTATTGAAGCACAAGGCCCTGAGCAAGCTATTGATATTATAAACAGCAATACAATTAGCCTTATTTTGCTCGATATGAACTTTAAGCTCGATACCACTTCCGGTGATGAAGGGCTGCGATTTTTAAAGCAACTGCAGTCTATTAGTTCAACCATTCCTGTTATCGTAATGACCGCATGGGCAAGTGTCGATGTCGCGGTCAAAGCCATGCAATTAGGCGCTGTTGACTTTGTTGAAAAACCTTGGAATAACCTGCGTTTAACTAGCGTTGTACAACAGCAACTAACGCTGAAAAAAAGCAATCATGATAATGCCTGTTTAAAGGCGCTAAACTTACCAAAAAGTACTGATTACATTGCTAATTCAGACGTGATGCAACAATTACTGACACGCGCTAAGCGCGCCGCAAAAACCGATGCCAGTATTTTAATTACCGGAGAAAATGGCACCGGTAAGAGCCTGCTAGCAAACTATATTCACCAACACTCTAATCGCTGCGAGCAGCGCTATGTGAGCGTAAATATTGGTGCTATTGCGCCCTCTTTATTTGAAAGCGAATTATTTGGTCACAAAAAAGGCGCCTTTACCGACGCCAAAGAAGACCGTCTCGGCCGCTTTGAAATAGCCAATGGCGGCACCTTATTTTTAGATGAAATAGCCACACTCCCCCTTGAGCTACAAAGTAAAATGCTGCGCGTACTAGAGAGCCAAGAGTTTGAAGTATTAGGCTCAAGCCAGACCCAAACAGCGGACGTACGGATTATTGCTGCCACTAACGCAGAGCTTGCTAAAGCCATTGAAGCGGGGGAATTCCGCCGCGATTTACTGTTCAGGCTCAACACCATTGAACTGCATATTCCGCCACTACGTGAGCGCCCTGAAGACATTATAGAATTAGCCCATCACTTGCTTGCAACACACAGTAAAAAATACCAGCGTGAAGGCATGTCACTGTCAGCCTCTGCGACCAAGGCTCTCACGAACTACACGTGGCCGGGCAATGTCCGAGAACTTAGCCATTGTATTGAACGTGCCGTAATCATGAGCGATAACGACAATATTGACGCCAGTGATTTAATTCTTGAACAACCCAGTAGTGATGCAAGCAACACCGCAACGAGTGAATCATTACCCCTGCTGCCTCTAGAAGAACTTGAAAAACAGATGATTCAAAAAGCATTGGCGCAATTTAATGGTAATGTTGTGGCCGCAGGTGAGTTTTTAGGCTTGAGTAAGTCAGCAATTTACAGACGAATCGATAAACACCAGCTTGATTTAAAAGAAGCAGACTTTTAATGGCCCGCACTCACTCGCTCGAACAGCGCCTAATGCGTTATGCCGCCTTAGTGATGTTTATTGTATTAATGCTGTGTATTTTGCTTGTAATAACGTGGGAGCTCGATTGGTTTGCAAGCATTAGTATAATACTCCCCGTCGCTGCAGTCAGCCTGTTTGCAGTAGTCAAAAGCTACAAGCTGACCCTTGATGTTATCGAACGCTTTGGCTCACAGCTTGATGCACTGGCTAACAACGAGAGTAATAGTTGGCATTTAGCGCAGTACCAAAGCGGGCGAGTCGCCAACCTTAAAAATGACTTTACCAAGCTCAGTGACAAGATAGCGCAAAGTAAACGCCACTATATGCAAACCGAAGAGTTCGTGTTTGAGTTTGCCAGCATGCTTGATTTACCCATTGTTATTTTAGACCCTCACGGGCAAGTTTACTTTACCAATAAAGTATTTTTAAACAGCTTAACAACATCCAATGTTGAAGGATTAAGTAGCGCCGATTTAGGGTTAATTTATAACGACGGTAGTTGGCAAATAGAGAAAGAGTCTCGTTTTAAACGCCGCTTTATCGTATCAGCACAAACATTTTGGCGCACAGGACGAAATTACGAGCTGCTTACGCTATTTTCTATTGAGCAGCAGCTACGCGCAAACGAACAAGACATTTGGCAGCGCTTAATTCGCGTGCTCAACCATGAAGTACGTAACTCCTTAACGCCCATTTACTCCATGAGCCAATCTTTACAAACCATGAAACAGCAAGGGCAAATAACCCCAAGCCCAGACCTTGCTCAGGATATGCTGCAAGTGATTGAAAAGCGCGCCCAACATTTATTAGATTTTGTAAATAGCTACAGTGCGTTTGCAAAACTCCCTAGGCCAAATAAACAGCAAATCAATAGCGAGCAAGTGAACTTACGGCTACAGGCAATATTCCCTGAGCTCGTAATTCACTCATCTCAGCCAGTTAATTTTACCGCCGATTTAGGTCAGCTTGAACAAGCACTTATCAACCTGATAAAAAATGCCTTTGAAGCGGGCGGTAACACGCCCCCCACACTTAACTGGCAACAGGAAAATGATGGCGTTGTGATCGAACTGACTGACAGCGGCACGGGCATTGCCAACTCCGATAACCTCTTTGTGCCATTTTACTCAACCAAAGCACAAGGCGCAGGCATTGGTTTGGTGATCAGCCGCGAATTAATACGCAACCAAGGCGGTGAGCTAAGTGTTAACGCACGCGCAAATAAATTGGGAACCCAAGTATTCGTGTCCTTGCAATCACGTTAACCGTTTTATCATTCGTTTTAATGCAGGCGCTTTGAGTGGTTTATATAAAAGCGGGTAGCCTGCATCAAGCACCCGCTCACGAATACCTTCATCATGATTGGCAGTGTTAACTATGGCAGGCAGAGTATCAAGGCCTGCCTGATCAATAACGTCAAGCCCAGTCACACCGTCGTCTAGTTGATAATCAACGATCAGTAATTGTGGTAAAGCGTGAGCTGATTTTAATTGCTCAAGCTCTACTAAGTTAGTTGCAGTGGCTATTTCACAGCCCCAATTTTCAAGTAATTGTTTAAGTGCTTCAAGGACATTGCTGTCGTTATCAACTAACCAAATTCGTAACCGACCTAACTCTGTTTCTTGGCTTTGTTCGATATGATGAACACCATTATGAGTATGATTTTTTTTACAAGGCAGCGTTAGCGTAAATTGCGTGCCTTTGCCCAGCTCTGAACCCATAACTAAGGGGATATTAAGTAAATCACAAATACGCTTAGTAATGGCTAAACCCAAACCTAACCCTTCAGCGTTATGCTTAGCGCCTAGTTGTTTAAACTCTTGATAAATAGTTTGCTGATCAGCCGTTGCAATGCCAATACCCGTATCTTCAACAATGAAAGAAACATGCTCATCATGATGTTGCATTTTCAACCGTACTTCACCTTGGTCAGTATAACGAATTGCATTACTCAGTAGATTACGAAGCACTCGACGTAGCAAAGCTTTATCTGTTGTTAAACGAACGTCACAGGTTTCAATAATAAAGCTCAACCCTTTATCTTTAGCAAGAGCTGCATAGTCATTACGTAGTGGCTCAACGAGGCTGCTTGCCAAAAACTCACTCGTTTGCACTTTAAATGCACCTGAATCTAACTTGGTTAATTCTAAAATACTCGATAGCAGCTCCTCGGCACTTCCCAGTGAATTTTTAATATTAAGAGCCAATTCTTTGAGCTCAGTATTATGTGCTTTTTCATTCATAAGTGAGCAAAATAAACTAGCAGCATTGAATGGTTGCAATAAATCGTGACTCGCAGCGGCAAAAAAGCGTGTTTTACTCACAGTCGCTTGCTCTGCGACTTGCTTGGCTTGTGATAGTTCATGATTTGCTTGCGTTAACGCAGTGGTCCGTGCTGCTACTTTTTCTTCAAGGCTAACATTGGCCTCGGTGAGTGCTTTTTGCTGCTTAACAAACTCAGTAATATCTGTATACGTGGTTGCAAAGCCTCCACCCGGCAAAGGGTTCCCTTGCATTTCAAACACTCGACCATCATTATGAGAACGCTGGTATTTATAAGCGCTCCCTTGTTTTAAATATGCTAGCCGCTTCTCCACTTCATTATTAATGTTGTCACTACTAAATAAGCCTCGCTCAGCATTAAAGCGAATAATATCAGCCACTGGCCGACCAATATAAAGCGCGTCATCAGGGTAGGCAAACATCTGTTTATAGCCTTGGTTCCACGCCACCAAGCGCAACTCACTGTCGACCACACTAATACCTTGCTGTATGTTTTCTATGGTCGACTGTAATAAATCACGATTAAACTTTAATACTTGTGTTGCTTCATCAACAAACTCAGCCACTTGCTCAAGCGGTTGACGCTGCTCATTCTTAGCCACGTCTAAAATTAGCCGCGCAGATGCGCCACCTATCACTGCCGACATCTCTCGCTCAATTAATAGCTCAAGTTCAACATTGGCTGGGTGCTTCCACTTACTTTTATCCGCAGGAAAATAGTCACTCACTAAGGTTTGACTGGCATCTTTCTCAGCAAAACGTTGCAGTAACGCGCCTAAGTCGTGGTAGCTAAGTGGTTGCAGCGCTGTATTTACTCGTGAGTCAGTAACTTGAGTAATAAATTTATTACTTTGTAAACGTTCAGCTAAAGTGGCTTGGCTAAACAACGGCACTAAAAAATAAACTAAGCAATTGGCACCTAATGACAAAATTAACGCTTGGCTAATACTCTCAAGTCCAAGCGAAAATAGATCCGTTGGTGCCAACCAAGCAACCTGCCAAGGACCCTGTACTAGCCAGTTGTTATCACCGCCTAAACCACTGGCTAGATTAGGTAACAATAAGGTATAGCCCCAAATAACAAAGCCACTCAAAATCCCCAGCTGTGCACCTTTACATGAGGCTTGTCGCCACCATAACCCGATGATCATTGCAGGAGCAAACTGTGCCACCAGCGTAAACGACATTAAGCCTACATTTGCCAGTGTATTCGTTTCACCTAACACCCGATGAGTAAAATAACTAAGCAGCAAAATTAGCACAATAACCACTTTTCGGGCATGGAGTAAATTGTTTTTATCTAACCCGCGGCTACCAGAAGTCAGCTGTGAACGACGGAGAATAAATTGATTAATAAAATCATTGGTGATCATCACTGAGAGTACAATTGCCGAAACAATCACCATACTGGTTGCAGCAGAAAAACCGCCTAAAAAAGCAAGCAAAGCAACAAGCGGGCTCTCTGAAGCCATAGGAAGGGCTAGTACAAAAGTATCGTAACCAACATCACTATGTTGAAAGTAAATCAAGCCAGCATAAGCAATCGGCAAAATAAATAGATTAATAAGTAATAAATAAAGTGGAAATAACCAACGTGCCGTCGCCAGCTCTTTGTCATTATTATTTTCAATAAAACTCATATGAAATTGTCGCGGCAAGCAGAGGGTAGCCAAAATACCCAATATTGTATGCGCAACATACACATAGGTTGGGCTTTGGGTTGCTGCTACTTGTTTATCTATATTAAGTTCAGCAGCTTTTGCAAACAATACACTCGGGCTATCAAAAAGCACAAAGCACACGTATAAACCAACCACAATAAAGGCAATTAATTTAACCACAGACTCAAATGCAATACTGGCGATAAGCCCAGGATTATGCTCACTTGGCCTTAATCGCCTAGCGCCAAATAAAATAGCAAATAGTGCTAATAACAAGGTGATATAAAAAGTACTATCAGCCCAAACTTGATGGCTTTGTGATGCAGCCTGTGCCGTTAGTAAGTTAATGCTTTGCGCGGTCGCACTAAGTTGCAAGGAAATATAAGGCACAATCGCAATAACTGAAATCAGTGAGATCAAGCCAGATAAGCTAGACGATTGACCATAGCGGGTAGCAATAAAATCAGCCATTGAGGTCAATTTCTGCTGACGACAGATATGCGCAATACGGCAATAAATTTGCCAGCCAAAAAGAAACAATAAAATAGTACCGGCATAGGTTGGCGCTAACCACCAGCCATTGTTTGCCGCTTGCGCTGTGGTACCAAAAAATGCCCACGAGGTACAATAAACACCTAACGATAAGCCATAAGTTAAGCCTTTAAAGGGTAATACTTTTCGTCTATCAGCCCAGCCAGCAACAGCAAATAAAATTCCCAAGTACACCACAGCAAGCAAGCTTATTGACCATATAGAAAACATAATCACAGACTTTTTAATTATTATTTAATCAGCATAGGTGTTTTCATAACAAAAATCAGCACTAACTTTAGTTCTAAGTAACTGTTGTGAAAACAGCTTTATTTGAGCTAAAGAATAAATGAGAACTATTTTCAAATAGGTGTTGACACCTCATCAAATCTAACTGATAATCACTATCAACAAGACGATAAACATAACGGCTTGTCAGAACAGAATTAAATTTGTTTCTCGACCCTGAAACACGTGTGGCGCACGTAAACCGCTAAGGTTACCTGTTATTAATCGCAACGCCCCTTGATGTTGATAACAGGTAACCACCCTACTTGCTACATTGCTCATATCGGTGACGGTAGATATGAAACTAAAAAGCCCTTACGGGCTTTTTTTATGCCTAAAATTCATGTTAAACATTTATTTTTCCGTAACTGACTAAATAAAATAAAGAAAAACAACGAATAAAACTTAATGAGAATTATTTTCAAATAGATGTTGACACCCCAACTAATCTAACTGATAATCAATATCAACAAGACGATAAAGCATTACGACTTGTACGGAATAAACTGAATTTGTTTCAAGGTCCTGAAACAACGTGTAGCCCACGTTAAAGCTATGGTTACCTGTTATTAATCGCAACGCCCCTTGATATTGATAACGGGTAACCGCCCTACTATTTTACTTGCTACATTGCTCATATTGGTGACGGTAGATATGAAACTAAAAAGCCCTTACGGGCTTTTTTTATGCCTAAAATTCGTGTTAGACATTTGCTTTCTCTATAAATGCCTAAATAAAATAAAGAAAAACAACAAATAAAACTTAATGAGAATTATTTTCAAATAGGTGTTGACACTCTAGCAGATCTAACTGATAATCAATATCAACAAGACGATAAAGCATTACGACTTGTACGGAAAAACTGAATTTGTTTCTCGACCCTGAAACGACGTGTAGCCCACGTTAAAGCTATGGTTACCTGTTTATTAATTGCAACGCCCCTTGTGTTGATAACGGGTAACCGCCCTACTATTTTACTTGCTACATTGCTCATATCGGTGACGGTTGATATGAAACTAAAAAAGCCCTTACGGGCTTTTTTTATGTTTGTAATTTAGTGAGTATATTCACATAACTGCAAAAATTAACGACGATTTTTACGCGCTCGCGCTCTGCGTTGTTTTTTCTCTTCTTCTTTAGCTGCTTTTTTAGCTTCTGCAGCCGCACGCAGCTCAGCTACCATCAGCTCTTCTTCTTCACGCATGGCTGGCGTTTCCATGGTAATTCGACCAATTATGCCATCGCGTAATTCATTGATGAGAATTTCTGACATTTTATAAGTATCTATTTGATTGCCACCGCGAATACAGCCGCGCTTTTTGCCCGCCATCTCAACAAATTCCCAGTCGCTTTGCGGTAACTCATCAATTTTATAACGCGCCTTTAAAAGCTCAGGATAGGCGTGTAATAAGTATTCAGCGGTGTAACTGGCCACTTCTTCATAATCGAGCGCCGTATCACGAATAGCCCCGGTAGCACCAAGGCGATAACCTGAGTTTTCGTTTTCAACTTTTGGCCATAACATACCTGGCGTATCGTAAAGCATAATGCCATCTTCAAGTTTAATACGTTGCTGCGCTTTCGTTACCGCAGGCTCGTTACCCGTTTTTGCGACTATACGACCTGCTAAGGTATTAATCAGCGTAGACTTGCCCACATTCGGGATGCCCATGATCATGGCTTTAATTTGCTTATCAGCGCCAACCTTATGCGGTACCAGCTTTCTACATAGTTCGTTAATACTATGAACCTGCCCCGCTTTATCATTACCAAACGCAATGGCTTTAACAGCACTTTCTTGCTCAAAGCAATCTTTCCACGCTTGGGTCATTTTAGGATCGGCTAAATCGGCCTTATTCAAAATTTTGATCACCGGCTTACCTTCACGCAAACTCGTCACCATCGGGTTTTCACTACTGTAAGGAATGCGCGCATCAAGCACTTCAATG
Organism: Pseudoalteromonas sp. APC 3893; assembly: GCF_030408095.1. NCBI lineage: Bacteria > Pseudomonadati > Pseudomonadota > Gammaproteobacteria > Alteromonadales > Pseudoalteromonadaceae > Pseudoalteromonas > Pseudoalteromonas sp. APC 3893. The sequence goes on along the minus strand of NZ_JASDCD010000006.1, from coordinate 74,313 downwards.
ATCACATCCATTTGTGGCATTATTTCTTTAATTTCATTACGGGCTTTGTTCATATGCCCAGGGAACCACTGAATTCCTGCTCTACTCATTTGATTTATAAACCTTTTATTTCAACCCATAACACCATGCTTTACTTAATTAAGTGCTATGCGGGGTACTGGGTGAATAATTTCGATTTATCACCTCAACTAATGACTCCTAGTTTACTACATAATCCCTTTAAACTTCTCGTATAAATAAAACCAGTCGTATATCTCAGCTACATAAGTACAATTTATGTTTATGGACAAAAATACACCAATGGTTTATATTTGCGACAAATAGATTAATTTTATAAACCACGAGGTATATATTACATGTTTGCTGAACGATTTACTCGTGCCCGAAAAGCCTCCGGCCTATCAATGCAAGCACTAGCTACCGCAGTTGGTGTATCCGCCAATGCTATAAAAAAATATGAGCATGGTACTGCTATGCCGTCTTCTTCTAATTTATTAAAGCTTGCAAGCGCACTTGAAGTGCGCTCTGAATACTTTTTCCGACCTATAAAAATAAAATTAGAAGGTGTGGAATATCGTAAGCGTGCAAGCACGCCACAGAAGATTTTAGATCGTATAAATGGTGATGTGTTAGATCAGGCTGAGCGCTGGCAAGAGCTTTTAAACTTTTATCCAGATTCTATTAAACCTATCACGCCATTTTCACTACCAAGTACATTACCTGATGTGATTGATTCATATGAGCAGCTAGAAGGTGTAGCCACCACAATGCGCAATGAATGGGGTTTAGGCTTAAATCCTATTCATGACATGATTGATACGCTGGAATCGAAAGGTGTAATGATAATTTGCACTGATGTAGAAACCAGTAAAAAGTTTGATGGTCTCGCGGGTAACATTAATGGGCTACCTGTTGTTGTTATCTCTACGGCACAAAGTGGTGATCGTCAACGGTTTACACTCGCTCATGAATTGGGTCACTTAGTATTGCACAGCCGACTGTCTGAAGAGCTAGATGAAGAAAAGGCATGTAATCACTTTGCAGGAGCTTTTTTATTACCAAGTACTAGCTTAATACAACACTTAGGTAAAAGCCGAACTCAATTAGAAGCACAGGAACTATACATGCTTAAACATGAGTACGGCATAAGCATGCTTGCCTCTTTGTTTCGTGCTTCACAGTCTGGTGTAATTTCATATCAAACCCAAAAGAATATGTTCATTTGGTTTGGCAAGCAAGGATGGCGCACTCAGGAACCTGGAAAACCTTATCCACATGAAGTTACTTACCTCTATAAGCAGCTAGTATATCGTGCCCTAAGTGAAGACTACATTGGTATATCTAAAGCAGCTGAGCTATTAGGGGTATCACTTTCAAGCTTTCACAAAGAACGAAAGTTAGAGGTGCTTAATGCAGCAGCTACTAATTAGTGATGCCAATATATTAATAGATATGGAAGAAGGTGAGCTACTAACCCAACTTTTTCAGCTACCTAGGTCTAAAAAAACCTGCCAGAAAAAAGAAAAGATCACACTATTAAAAATACATACCTATTAATAAGCTTGAAAACGTTGCCACACAGCAATTTTAGAAACTATGTTTATTTGTGAATCAATAAACCCAGCTTTATAAATAGACTAAAGAGTTAAAAAAACAACTTATTTGGTAGCAGTTTAAAATGATGAATCATAGTATCAAGTGGCAATTATTCGGCAAGCTTTCAATAATCTTAAGATTATAGGGTCAGTAACGTTTTCTAGCCTCACTTCTTAAATTTTTCATTTCGGGGTATAAGCAACTAAGTTACGTCCTAAAGAGGTGCAGATCCGCGTATAGGTAATATGCTAGTTTTAATAATTACATAAGCAATCCTCCTCATGCTTTTGTAGTAAAAAAGAACAATTTTTTTACTATATCTTTGTTGAATTTTCATTGTTAATAATTTTAGTCTTGAAAATTTCAACTTGAAAAAAGGAAAAACTAAAAAAGTCTACTATGCTTTAGACAATGTAACATTCACGGATGAAAGTCATGCCAGATGGATTTGATGAACAATATGATGGCACTTCGGAAACCCATATATTACCCCAATCACACTGGGCACTCAGAACAACAAAAATATTTTCTGCCATCCTATTTGGGCTGATTATTCCAGGCATCATAACTTTCAATGTTATGACAAACCTATCGCAGTTAGAGAACAGCATTAACTCCAAACAGGATCATCAAGATTTAGTTAATGCCTACATTCGAATTAAAGCAGAAATTGAAGAGCAAAATCAGTATGCCTTAGCATCATATATGTTTGCATCAGCTGCCAACCAAAACCAAACAAATTATGAAAACTGTAGCAATTCATATAGGTTTTGCAGTACTCAGCTTTGGGGTGTTATTTATCATACTAGGCATTAATCAAGGATCTATATCCGTGTCAGGTAGCCTTCCTGACGCAACAAGTATTGATATAAAAAGTGGCTCATTGGGAGTCGGTGTCATGCTGATCGGCGCGCTCATGGTCACAACTGCTGCTATCCATATAAACGAGTATAAAACTGTAACAATACCAGCATTCCAACCTTCAACCGCCTTTGTTAACGCTTTAGGCACTACAAAAACCAATAATAGCAACAATATTGACATCCGAAATCTCATCCCCTGCATGTCAACAGGTATAGATACTGAAGGCGGACACAACAAAAACATTGATACTTGCTTAATTAAGTCAAGTAACTTCCCAATAAAAAAGAAACAAGAAAGAGATGAGCACAATGGAAAATAAAGTGAACCCTTACAAAACGAAGCTAGACCAAGGTAATGCATATTGGATGGCTAGATTAGCAAAAATTGTATACACGCATGATCAAACAGCAGCGAGACTACCTAATAAGGAAGCTATACTTGAAGAGCTACAAAGTGAAGACAGCAACTTTCTTAACGTAGTGGTAGCCAGTAAAGATAGCGCTCAAGGTATGATGGTAGAACATAGAGACTATTTCTGTCTCTGTTTTAGGGGGACAGATGAGTCAGCTGATTGGGTAGATAATATAAATGCTATTGCTGTAAAGCAATTGTTTGGCGAATTTCATAGAGGGTTCTGGAATTCTGTTCAAGATATATGGGAAATACTTTTTGGCCAATATCAACTCAAATCAAGAGAAGTTGGTAACCATAAGCCGCTATTTTTAACAGGGCACAGTTTGGGTGGTGCAATGGCGACTATTGCAGCCGCCATACTGAACCACAGAGATATACCTTTCACCAGTTGCGATACTTTCGGTCAACCCAGAGCTATGGACAAAAGCACTGCAAGATTATTCAACGTAGAATGCAAAGAGCGTTTTTTCAGATTTCATAACAATAACGATATTGTAACTAGAGTTCCTGCTAGAGTTATGGGTTACAGCCATGTTGGGCAATATTTTTATATCAGTCAAGAAGTAGAGATCCATCAAGAACCTGGTTTCTGGTTTAAATTCATAGACTATTTTGATGGCGCTGTTTCTGCAGTAAAAGAGAAAGGCCTTGATTCTATTGAGGATCATTCCATGGATGATTACCTTGCAGCTGTAGCAAAGTGGGATTTAAAGGAATAGCAAGATGATTAAAAAGAAGGTATTGCAAGCGCTATTGGCTGCTACGCTTACTATAAACGTTAGCGCCTGCGTTTCTATTCCAGCTGAAGCACCTGAGTTATCAGTTGAACTAGGAAAGCACTTAGGCAGACTCGAGAAAGCAAATATTGCGTTATTGAATAAGTTTTTCGATTTAAAACGCCAAGAAGTAAATCGCTTTATAGAGACTGATTGGTTACCCATGTTTGCTAAAGAAGTCTTTTCCGAACCTAACTTTCAAAATGCTTGGAATCAGATTATAAATGGGGGAGATAAAGCAGACCAACTCAGATTTGTGATAATGCTGGGGCCAAAACTATTAAAGAAAATGGATAAAGCGAGATCCGATATGCAGGAGCCATTAAATGAGTTGGAAGCCGCCATGGAAACAAAAATCAGGAGGGAATACACTCAGGCAAAGGCAATTAACAACAGCCTAACTAGTTTTCTCACATCGGCCGCGGAAGTTGTAGAGTCGCAGAATAGGTATTTAGCTATGACTGGCATAGATGAAGAAGCAATTGCTTCTACCATACAAAGGGCTGACGCCATTGTTTCAGGAGCACTATCTAATCTTGAGAAGGCCGATGATTATTCATCAGAACTTACTAAGTACAAACAGAAGCTCAGTGAGCTTAAAGATAAGCTGAATTAAGGAGGCATGCATGAGTATTAACTGGGAAGAACTCGAAAAAAATATTGACGTGGCAATACAAGCCGGCACTGATAGCACAAATAAAAAATTATATTCAAAGATATCATCAGTGACTAGGCTCACAGATGAAGAAATTTCTGAGATGCTGCCAGATGAGGCGGATGTCAAAAAGCTCTCTAAGTTGATGACAATAATTAAGAGCGCAGAGAACGATAATATTAAAGTGAAAAAGCTGGCTGATAATGTTCAAGAGTTAGGCTCTATTGCTATAAAGCTTATTGATAAGCTTACGTAACCTTTTTGTACGGCATGTACCATAAACTAACACCACAGCATAAGGGCCATAATGGTAGTTCATTTAAAGAGTCCTGTATAAGTGAATCTACAGCATGCTAATCTAACTCCCCTAAGCCGTTTCCCAGTGCTGGTAAGGCAACTGATTTACGGCTTACCTACGACCTCAGGTTTATGCTGCTCAGTTTGTAAATACTTACGCCCCCTAAACCTGTCCCCCTACACCTTTAAACTTCTCAACAAATGCTGCGATTCGCTGAAATACTGTTTGCTTTTGTGTGCGGTAAAGCGGGTTGAGTGGGCTTAATTTAGGTAACGCTTCACTAAGGGCTGTACCATTTTCAGATGCGTACTCACGCTTTAATGATGAAGCTATGTAGCGCTTAGCTGCATCCTCATTTAGCTTTTCAGATGCAATAATAGCATTGGCTTCATGCTTTAACTGTTCTTGGGCAAATTTATAAAATGCATCAATAATGCTGGCTTTATCGCTTATTTCATCAAGGTTAGTTTGATTAATAAAATCAACAACTAGGCTTTCTTTAGCGCGGTTACCTAGGCTGCCTCGAATCAACCGACGAACCTCTTCGATTAACCCTGCTTTGTTTTTGTTCTTTTTATTGTGTTCAAAAAGCAGCTCAAGAATATAGTCCAGATTAATTTCTTGCGACTTTAGCAAATCAACTTCAAAGACTATATCGTCCCAATCGAGAGCTGATTTGCCCTTGTCGTTACTCTTTTTTTCACGCCTTAACCAATCACGGGTATCATTATAAGTTGAACGATAATCCTGAACTAAACGTTCACTTGGCATATCAATCGCTTGCATTTTTGCTATGTCGTCATCGCTTAGGTAGTACTTTGCTTTAAACTCATTAACAGCTTGTTCGTCACTGGTATCTACGCTTTGTAATGCTTTTAACCCCGCAAATTCATCATAGTTTTGTAAAATATTTTCAGCTCTTAGGTACTCACCAAATAGCTTAGCAAACGCTTTTTTATCTTGCTCTGTGTCAATATTTTGCGGATCGGGAAAACGGTCTTTTAATTCTTTAACAATACCAATAAAGCCACGCCTTTCCTGTTCAGTTATGAGGTCTTTAAAGCCTTCCATATACTCTTTGTAGCTTTTTTCGAGCACTACATTTTTAGTATTTTTATCCCCAAACAAAGTAATGGCATCAATGGTCGACTTTTCTAAATCACGGAAAGTAACAATATTACCGAAGGTTTTGGTTGCATCATAAATGCGGTTAGTACGAGAAAATGCCTGCATTAAACCGTGATAGCGCAAGCTTTTATCTACAAACAGAGTATTTAGCGAAGGTGCATCAAAGCCCGTTAAAAACATGCCAACGACAATAAGTAAGTCTATCTCTTGATTTTTTACTCGCTGAGCTAGGTCACGGTAATAGTTTTGAAAACCGTTACTATCTACACCGTAATTCGATTTAAACATGGCGTTATAATCGGTAATAGCATCATTCAAAAACTCTTTAGCACTGCTATTCATTGCCGTTACTTCAAAGCTTTCATCTTTAATATCACCAATCGCATCTTGCTCTTCATTAGCCGCAAACGAAAAAATAGTCGCAATTCTAAGTGACTTGCTTGTTGAGCTAGCATGTTCACTTTGTAGCGCTTTAAATGTTTCATAGTAGGCTTTTGCGGCGTCAACACTACTTACTGCAAACATTGCATTAAAGCCTTTAGCGCCAGAATAAGCCCTATGGGTTTTCTGGTTGTAATGATTCAAGACATACTGTGAAATTTCACTTATGCGTGCTGGGTGCAAAAAGGCTTTGTTGTTCTCAGCCGCACTTAACTTTTGCTCATCTTGCTCAGTTTCAATACTCTTAAATTGCGGGCGTACATCGTTATAATCTACTTTAAATTTAAGTACTTTTTCATCGCGAATAGCATCGGTAATCACATAAGTATGAAGTTGTTGGCCAAATACACTGCCCGTTGTTTCTGCACCCAGTGCATTTTCAGGAAAAATAGGCGTGCCCGTAAAGCCAAATTGATAATACTTTTTAAACTTCTTCTTTAAGTTTTTCTGTGCTTCACCAAATTGACTACGATGACACTCATCAAAGATAAATACCACTTGCTTGTTATATATTGGCAAGTCGCTTTCATTTTTAATCAAGTTATTCAGCTTTTGAATAGTTGTTACAACGATCTTGTTATCATCTTTATCAAGGTTGTTTTTAAGGCCTGCTGTACTGTCTGAGCCATTTACGCTATCTGGTGAAAAACGCTGATATTCTTTCATAGTTTGATAGTCGAGATCTTTTCTATCGACTACAAAAAATACCTTATCAACAAAATCTAAATCAGTTGCTAACCGAGCTGCTTTAAAGCTAGTCAGTGTTTTGCCCGAGCCTGTAGTATGCCAAATATAACCACCGCTTTCGGTGTTACTCCAGCTTTTACTATTAAAGGCACTGTTAATCTTCCATAAAATGCGTTCTGTTGCTGCAATTTGATAAGGACGCATCACCAATAAGGTATCGCTTACATCAAATACCGAGTAACGCAAAATCACTTTCAGGAGTGTTTCTGCATTTAAAAAAGTCGCGGTAAAATCTTTTAAATCTTTGATCAGCGAATTATCAGACTTAGCCCAATGCATCGTAAAGTCAAAACTGTTTTTATCCCGCTTAGTGGTGTTAGCAAAATATCGAGTGTCAGTACCATTGGATATTACAAATAGCTGTAAAAACTTATACAACGAACTTTCTGCGTTAAAACTCTCTTTACTATAACGGTGGATTTGGTTAAATGCTTCACGAATAGCCACACCGCGTTTTTTAAGCTCTATTTGCACTAACGGCAAACCATTGACCAAAATAGTTACATCGTATCGGTTAGCATGACTGCCCGTTTGTTCAAACTGTTTAATGACTTGTACTTTGTTACGAGCAATGGTTTTTTTGTCAAACAGGTAAATATTTTCTATGTGTCCATCATCAAATACAAAGTCGTAAATGTAATCGCTGTGCACCTTACGGGTTTTATCAATACTGTTATCACTAGCCGTATTTAGGTACTGCTCTTGGAAGCGCTGCCACTCAGTATCGGTAAATACAACTTTATTAAGCACTTGTAGCTGTAAGCGAGCATTATCTAACATAGTGCCTGCTTGAGTAACAGCTGGTAAGTATTCGTATCCCTGATTTAGCAAGTCCTGAATAAGCTCTCGCTCTAAATCGCTTTCGCTCTGATAACCTTCTGCAATTTGGTCTTGCTTAATGTATCTATCAAGTACGATAAAATTATTTAATTCCGCGACGCTTTTATCAGTGATCATTATTCTACATCCTTCTTCTTGCTACCCTTACTAAGCAGTTTTTTTACTTCTCGATCAAAGTCTGATTCGTACAATTTGTCTTGTATAATACGGTATTTTTCAAATTCGCTTTCAGCGCGTGCTTTTGCAATAGTCGCTGTGACTTTTCCTGCATCTTGTAACACTTCACGATCGGTTGCTTCGATGAAGCGATTAAGTCTTAGCTCCCAATCCGCCATTGTCATTGGGATTTGTCTTAATGCCATATCTTCAGCTAAATCAAGATAGGCACTTACCAGTCGTTGTAGCTGTGCCATCTCATTATCAGTTAAGTAGTTCTTGGCAATACTGACATCAAATTTTTGAATTTTACCTTGAGGTGCGGCTTTCCACGAAGTTAGCCCCATATTATCTTTTTCAGCATCAGCACGGCTATAAACGATTTCAGCCGCGGTTTGACCGTGAATCGCCCAATGCAACTTATTTTGTACCGTTGCAAAGAAACGTTTTGTTACTTGCCCTGTCACATCATAATCAACCGCAGTCGCGTAAATATCAGTGATTTTTTGATAAAATTTACGCTCGCTAAGACGAATTTCTCGAATGCGTTCTAGCTGCTCTTCGAAATATTTTTTGCCTAATATCGTACCATCATTTTTTAGGCGTTCATCGTCCATGGCAAAGCCTTTGATGGTGTATTCGTTAATAATACCTGTTGCCCATTTACGAAATTGCACAGCACGCTCAGAATTTACTTTGTAGCCCACTGCAATGATTGCCGCCAGTTTATAATGCTTAGTGTTGTAGTTTTTACCATCGTTAGCAGTGATTCGAAAATCTCGAACAACTGAACTTTCATCTAACTCACTGTCGGCAAATATTTTTTTAAGGTGATAGTTAATGGTATGGGTTTCTACGTCGTATAATACACCCATCATTTTCTGGCTTAGCCAGATATCTTCATCGGCATAAACCGCCTCAACACCGCCTTCGCCAGTGGCTGCAATAAAGGTAAGATACTCAGCAGCAGAGGAGCGAATGGTGGCAGGGTGTGTTTTGTTCGATTTACTCATTTTGTGCTCCTTGCAGTTTGAAACCGTAGTTGTTTAATAGATGTTTAAGTAAAAACTCAACAATTTGCTTCTCGGGTCCAGTTGGCTCAGCAACTTCTTCGCTTGATAAAGAGCGGTGACTATAAAAATGCATGACACGTTTTGCGTATAAGGCTTTATCTTCGGGTAATAAATCCGTCCAATTTTGATAGCCCAAAAAAGACGCCGCTTTCTCATATAAATTACGTAACAAATTAAAATGAAAACGTTGAACTTCGTTATTTGCTATCGCTTGCTCGATTAATTGTTTTAAATATAAGTGATAGGAAAAACTCGAGTTAGCACCGCCTTTTTTAGCTTTAAGGTCAAAGCTGCCATCTTCAAATTTCTCTAGTAAATAGCACGAGTTGGCATTGAGCTCATTGTATAAAACATTAAAGAACAATGGATTGTGAGTTGAAATAATAAATTTTACCGTATGTTCTGGTGTACGTTTAATTAATTGTGCTAAATCGACAGCAAGCTCAATCAAATGATTTTCATCTAATGAACTTACAGGGTCGTCAATATAGATATATTCTAATTGGTTAAATTGGTCGGTATCGCGATTATCTAGCTCAGGCACAGAAAGCACATCGATAACTTGGTCGAGTAAGGTATAAAAGATACTCCAAATAAAATTACTTTCTTCGCCTTTGGAGATTTTTAGGTTCGGCGAATTATCATCATCTCCGCGTTTTAAAGAAAAAGTGATCTCGGAAAATGCCTGAACCACAACAGCTGTGCCATCGATATTGGTGCGAGCATATTCTTGGTTAAATTGAGGTGTGAGCTTATCGTTGGTATAGCGCTGAAAATTATCAATAATATTTTGGTCTTGCCCTTGCTCCTTAACCTCTTTTAAAATCCAATTGGTAAACGAATTAGGTTGGATTTTTAGCCTCGGCTCCGCATCAGCATCTAAATCGTTATCCCAGAAAAACAAGTCTTCGGTAAACGCGTTGTAATATAAAATCTTGTGGCGTGAAAGTGCCGCTTGCTCTGCCTCAGCAAGCTCATCTTGCCCATCTTCTTTAGGCGCGATGATCTCTTTAAATTCACGCGATAAACGCGTTTTACCTGTGCCATTAAAGGCATAGATTAACTGCACCTTTTTATCTGACGCTTGCAACAACTCTGCTATTTCCGTTAGCGTTTTACTCATTTAGCCGCCTCATCTGAATTAGCTTTAGGGAAGCTCAACAATAGGTCACGATAATACTCGTATTGCTTTTTGCGTAACTCGATTTCACGAGGAAGACCTTCGGTGATGGAGCTCGTTAGAGTGTCAAATTTGTCGAGAATAGTAACGATGCGTTCTTGTTCCGAAAGAGATTTCTCTCTATTGCTAGCAAATGGAATAGGAACCAAATACTCCATGATTTTTGGCTTATTTCCTCGTGGCATTTTTGCGCCTTTTGCATGTCGCATGTTGTATTCAAAAAACTTGTCCTCAGCTAAAACTTGATACAAATATCGTGGATTTATAGCTATATCAGTAGGGTGAACCACAAGAACATCACCATTCGTGCCGCCAACTCGATCTGCATGCCATATCTTCTTCAAATAAGGACGTATATTCCCTATTAAGATATCATCAGGAGTGTATTGTGTAAGATTTCCACTATCTGGGGTTCGAGTAGAGTCTATTTTACCAGCTCGATTCTGAAGTAAGCTTTCAACACCAACGTAATTGCTGTCATCTAGTTCTGTGTAACTAATACGAGCCTTTGAATACTCGGCCATTGCACTCAAAGCCCTCCACTCAACTTCGCCATCTTCAAAACTTAATAACTGATCGCGGTAGTAGTTGTATTGTTTCTTGCGCATGTTAAGTTCGGCGGTCAGCTCGGCGGTCAACTCGGCGGTCATGGCGGTAAATGCGTCCAAAATACGCACTATTTCAGCTTGTATTGCCAGCGATTTTTCTGGGTTATCAGGGCTTGGAATGGGGATAGGAATTGCTTTAATTGACTTTAAACTAAGAGTCTTTTGATTTCCTCCTCCAACATTGCGCTCGATAAAGTTTTGCCCAATATTAGAGCCTAAGATATAGAATATAAATTTACTGTTTACTAAAGGGTGAATAACTACCGTATTTTGCCCCATACAGGCTATGTTATCAGCGGGAATAATTCCTACGTTTCCATAAGAACCTACTCTAGACATTACTAAATCATCCTTAACAGGTAAGTACTTTTTCGTGAAATCAGCAAATACTTCGTCATTAACTTTTAAAGTTTGCTCTAAATTAACATACCCACCTTTAATATCTGTAACTCTGATCATATTTAACCCAGTTTCAGTATACTGCGGTGTTTTATGAAGAGAGTCGTAAATATCAGCGACTTTTTCTAGAGCTTTCCACTCAACTTGAACCCCATCCAACAGCCTCTCCATGTAGCTCAAATGGCTCATGCGTCAAGCTCCTCACCTTCAATTTCCGCCACAATGGTGTCAATATCACTGCGAAGCGCATCAATTTTAGCGACGGTAGTTTTAAGTTCGGCATTAAGCTCTGTAATATTCACTAGCTCGCGGTTGTCTTTGGCCTCGACATAACTGCTTACCGAAAGGTTGTAGCTGTTGCCTGCGATAACATCCAAATCAACGGATTTGGCAAAGTGATCCACGTCCTCTTTGCTGGCAAACACCTTCATGATTTGCTGAATATGACCCGGATTTTTTTCGTCGTCGTTGTCCGTCAGGACGTTGGTATTGGTTTCTTTTTTAAAATAAGCCTCACCGCTAGCATCGATAAACTGGGTGGTGGTGTCTGTTTTGTGCTTAGACAGCACTAAAATATTTACCGCAATGGTGGTGCCAAAGAACAGGTTAGGTGCTAGTGAAATCACGGTTTCAATATAGTTGTTATCAACCAAAAACTTACGAATTTTTTGTTCTGCGCCACCACGGTAAAAAATACCGGGGAAGCATACAATGGCTGCACGACCTTTGCTTGATAGGTAACTTAGTGCATGCAGCACAAAGGCAAAGTCGGCTTTTGATTTAGGCGCTAATACGCCAGCGGGCGCAAAGCGGTCATCGTTGATTAAGGTTGGGTCGTCGCTACCAATCCATTTTACCGAATAAGGTGGGTTAGAGACAATCGCATCAAACGGCTTGTCATCTAAAAAGTGCGGCTCGGTTAATGTATCACCCAACTGAATATTGAACTTGTCGTAGTTAATGTTGTGCAAAAACATATTCATACGCGCCAAGTTGTAGGTAGTGTGGTTGAGCTCTTGACCAAAGAAACCATCTTCAATGATATGTGCATCAAAATGCTTTTTGGCTTGTAGCAGCAACGAGCCCGAACCCACCGCAGGATCATAGATTTTATTCACACTGGTTTGGCCATGCATGGCGAGTTGCGCGATCAATTTTGAAACGTGTTGGGGGGTGAAAAATTCGCCACCCGATTTACCCGCATTGGCGGCATAGTTTGAAATAAGGAACTCGTAAGCATCACCAAACAGGTCGTTTTCGTTATCTTCAAATTGAGTGATGTTAAGTCCAGCTACGCCTTTTAATACCGCAGCAAGGCGTTTGTTTTTTGCCTCTACCGTATTACCCAGACGATTACTGGTGGTATCAAAATCAGCAAACAAGCCCTTGATGTCTTTTTCTGAATCATAGCCATTGGCTGAGTTTTCGATTGCAACAAAAATAGCCGCCAAATCCGTATTTAAATTTTCGTTCTTATGTGCATTAGCCGCCACATTGCTAAACAACTGGCTTGGAAGGATAAAGTAACCTTTCGTACGGACTGCATCATCTTTTGCAGCTAGAATGTTTTCATCATCATCGTCCATGGCAGCATAATTAACACTTTCATCACCGCCTGTGATGTAATCAACAAAGTTCTCACTGATAAAGCGATAGAACAACGTACCCAAAACGTACTGCTTGAAGTCCCAACCATCTACTGAACCTCGCACATCGTTAGCAATAGCCCATATTTGTCGTTGAAGCTCAGCACGTTGTTGGTTACTTGTCATTTCTTTATTCCCGTAAAGTACGTTATTTAATATTAAACCGCATATTTTAGTAAGTCAGATAAAGCCAATACGAGCTTTATCTGACTTACTTTTCATCCAAATAATACTACCACAAATTCTATATAATCAATCTGCTGCTTCACTTTATAAATAGTTTTATTGTCTTTACACTTCCCTTTCCCCAACTCTCTCCATTATCCAATCATCCACCTCTGATTCAAGCCAAGCTACCGATTTGGCACCTAATGATACTTGCTTTGGAAATGTGCCTTCAGAAATAAACTTATAAATACTTGAACGACCAAGTGATGTTTTTTCGATTACTTCTTTTAATTTAATTAAACGCATGGAATTTCTCCGGTTGGTTACCCCCTAAAGTAATAAGAAGCACACAAACCATAACGGATAATGATTATCGTTTGCACTAGTGCTTTCCACCTGTATAATCTCGCAAATTATTTTAATTCGTAAAAATATTCATTAAGGGTAATCATGAAACTTAAGCGCTGTTTTGCACTTTCGTCGTTAGTATTAGCAATGGGGTTTCCTGCTTATGGGCAAGAATCATCACAAGTTACAAGCATTGAAAAAAATAATGATCAAATAGAAATCATTTCAATTGTAGGGGTACGTCAAGACCGTGTTAGTAAAGGGGCAACTGGACTAACAATGGAGCTGAACGAAACGCCACAATCAATAAGTGTTATCGATTCTGAGCAAATTAAGAACTTTGCCGCTAATAGCATTAACGATGTTATGCAAATGGCAACAGGTATAACAGTTCAGCAAAATGAAACTAACCGAACGCGTTACACCTCTCGTGGTTTTGATATTAAAAGCACTCAACTTGACGGTATTGGTTTACCTAATAGTTGGGGTATTGTTGTTGGAGTAATGGAAAGCTACGGGTATGAAGAAGTCGAAATTATTCGTGGTGCAAATGGTCAACTTACCGGTATAGGTAATGCTGGGGGGACTATTAACTATGTTCGTAAACGACCTACCAATGAAAATGAAGGAGAAGTCGCTCTGACACTTGGGTCTTATGATCAGAAACGCTTACAAGCTGATTATTCTGTACTACTTACTGAAAGTGGCAGTTGGGCTGCACGTGTTGTTGCTGTAATGGAGGATGCTGAATCATACCTTGATGGTTTAGAGGATGATCATGCGTATTTGTCTGTAATTGTTGATGGCCAGGTTACAGATAATTCAACTGTAACCTTTGGCGCTTCATACCAAGATGCAAATACGGATGGTAATATGTGGGGCGGTTTACCTTTAGCTTATACCGATGGTACTCAAGCTGATTTTGATGTTAGTGTAAGCCCAACTCAAGATTGGACTATGTGGGATACCGAAAATATAAGCGCGTTTGTTGAATATTCTTATATCTTCGATAATGATTGGGAAATAAAAACAACCTACAACAGACAAGAATCAAACGATCAAAGTAAGTTATTTCTTGCCGCAGGCTTAGAAAATAGAGAAACGAACCAAGTAACAAGAACTTCTTTGGGTAAATATGCGGGTGACTTTACTGCTGATTTATTTGATTTAACCGCTAAAGGTCAATACCAACTATTTAACCAAACGCATGAGTTAATGTTTGGCACAAGCATATCAAAAAGTACCGATGTTAGTTTTAAAAACCCTTACGATACAGCCACCACACCTGCTTATGGTATTAAGCCTGTTTTTCCTTATCCGCTCGATTTAACGCCTGAGCCAATATGGGAAGAGCAAATTGAAACAGCAAGCTTAGACATAACCTTAACTCGTATTTTTGGTTCAACTAAATTAAACCTTAATGATGATTTATTCGTTATTGCAGGGTTCAATGCTATCGACTACACCCGAGAAGGTTACAATTCGGGTGGTTATGTTCTCAATGAAGAAAATGAGATCAGCCCTTACCTTGCGACAACTTATTCAATAACTGAAGATACCAATGTATATGTTAGTTATTCTGATATCTATGAACCACAAGACAGATATGACAAAGATTACCAATATTTAGACCCTAGTAAAGGGGTTAACTATGAAATTGGCCTAAAGACTCAATGGTTAGATGATACCTTGTTGACTAGTGTTGCTCTTTTTAGTGCAGAGCAAAGTAATATTGCCGTAAGAGCCGGGACAAATGACGACGGTAAAACTTATTATGAAGGTACTTCTATGAAGTCAAGTGGCTTTGAGTTAGAAGTTCTTGGTCAACTGACGGAAAACGTTAACGCAACTTTTGCCTATACATATATGGATATAGAAGATGATGCTGGCGACAATGCAAGCGCATGGGAGCCAAAAAATGCAGTTAAATTCTCGTTAGATTATACATTACCTGCCGTACCTGAGCTTATTGTAGGTTTGGGCGGTAGATGGCAATCAAAAACCGCAGATTCAACAGGTGTAGTAAAGCAAGACGCTTATATGCTCGTTAGTGCATTTGCTCGTTGGGATGTATCAAATAACCTTTCCATTCAAGCGAATATTGACAACATCACGGATGAAAAGTATATGACAGGCTTACGATATGTTGGCTTTTATGCTGCGCCAACTAACGGGAGTATTACTGCAACTTACCGTTTTTAAATATACTTACAGAGTTGCAGTTGCCATTTGGAAGTGCTTTACGCTTTTTAATCGCTCGGTGAATAACGCTGCCGAGCGATTAAATTGCTGTTTGTATACTTTCAATTAGCCAGCGTTATGGTTTTGTGCGCTTGCCATATCGCTGGGTTACGATGAGAAACAACAATTATTGTGCAGTCTAATTGCATTAGTTCCTTGGCAATAATAGCTTCTGTTTTGGTGTCTAACGCTGCGGTTGCTTCGTCTAAGATGAGAATAGGCGCTTTTTTTAATATTGCTTGTGCTAGGCCTATTCGTTGTTTCTCACCCCCTGATAACTGCCCGCCACCATCGACCACAGGCTGATTAATACCCAGTGGAGACTGAGATATTACGTTTGTTAACATCATTTTTTGAGCGATATCTTCTACTTCTTCATCGCTTGCGGATGGGTTACTCATACGAATATTGCTCGCAATAGTGCCATTAAATATAACTGGCGACTGCGGCACATAAGCAAACAATGTTTCACGCTGAGTGCTGGTGATTGATGATAATGATGTGCTACCGATTTGAACACTACCACTTTGAGGTACATCAAAGCCCATTAAAAGATGAAGTAAGGTGCTTTTACCTACACCGCTCTCTCCGCGGATCAATACCCTTGTACCTGATTCAATTTCCGCTGAAAAACAACTAAGTGCAGGTTGATAAGTTAGTTTGTCAATTCTCATATTGTAATTATGGAGTTGTTTAGGCTGCTTATTTATTGGCTCTTGCAATTGGGGAGCTTCTAGCACATTAAAGTAACTTTTTATTGCTGAGGTATGCTCATTTACACTTAAAGCGGCTAAAGCTAGCGCCTCCATTGGAAAGGTTGCACGTAATGCCAATAACGTGACTACAAAAACATATTCCCCTGAGTAAACGCCTGCTGCCAACATATAAATCAGTATCCCTAGGCATGGTAAAGCACCTGCTACAGCGGCATAAAATGTCGATTTTGCCGCAGCTTTATTGGTGCAAGCTAATGCTTTACTTTGTGCAAGCCAAGCATCTTCAGCTCGCTTACTTGCATTGATGCAACCCGTTGCACTGCGTAGCAGTTCAATATGATCAACAAACTCTTGCCCCGCATGCTTAGATTTTTGCTCTAACCCACTACGCTGTTGATCTGATTTTAAAAGTGCCCGCTGAGAAATTAACTGTATGTACAAAGCCATCATTAATAATCCAGCCAAGATTAAAGCAACCTGATATCCAGCAACCCAAATCATACCTATAGTGATCACTATTGGAATTAATGGTGCATGGATAAATTGTTGTAGCTGATGGGCAGGTATCGCCATAAAACTGGGAATATGTTGGCCCATTAAAGTGATTAACTTAGTTTGGTTTTGCGCCTTAAACCAACGCACTTTAATATGAGTCATGCAGTTTATTATCTCGCTATAAAGCGCATCAATTAAGCTTACTGCTACATTAAAGCCTGAACGAGAGACCAAAATAGTCATTATAATGGTCACACAGCCCAGTAATAAAACTGTGTATGTAGGCCACACACCTAAAATAGCCAAGGCAATTGCTATGTAACTCAGAGATTCTAAAACAGCCACAGCACCCCAACCGATAGTCACGGGCAGCAACACTTTAAATGCAGACTTAGTTAATATTGATGGTTTACGCATATTCTTAACCTACACCTTGATTACTTTTTAAGATAAGCTCATCATCAGCTAATAAGCTAATTTCGGGGTCATGACTCACTATAATTATGATTTTATTGCACTTTAATGCGTGTTGCTGCAATGCTTGGATAATTAGCATGGATGTTTCGTTATCTAACGCGCTAGTAGGCTCATCAAGTAGCAAAATTGCCGCTTCGCTTAAAAAAGCACGAGCTAAGTTTAAGCGTTGTTTTTCACCCCCAGAGAGTGCGCTCGCCTGTTGAGATAAATCCACATTAAGTTGGGCGCTCTGTAGCGCACTCAGGTATTTATTTGCAGCGGCCCTGCCACCTGTTAGAGCTAAATTATCTTGTACCGTTGCATCTAATACACTCAACCCTTGTGGCAACAACATAACCAATTTATTTAATGAGTGTTCAGTAAGATGTTTTATATTTTCAGAATTGATATAAATCCCCCCCGAATAAGCCGGTTCAAAGCCTGCTATTGCACGCAGTAAGCTTGATTTGCCAACACCGCTTTGCCCTGAAATAGCAAATAGTGAACCTGATTGAGCCGATAAGTTAATACTTTGCTGACGTAATTCATTATTAATTTGTAAGCTCAGATCATTAATAACAAGCTTGTTAGATTCAATAGGCCCACACTCTTTTTCACCAAACACCAGCGTGGGTATATTTAAAAACTCCTCAATGTCTTTCGCCGCCATTTTGCCTTTATAAATGTAATCAAGCCCGTGGCCTAATTTAAGTGCTGGCGCTACAATCACTAAACTAAAAAGCATCAACGGCGCGAGCGAATCAATTTCCCATTGGCTGCCAATCCAATAAACCAATGTATATGTCGCGACCGCTTGCAACATTGCCGTTGCTATCGCCACGATGGTTGCCACTCGTTTAACTCGGTTTTTCATACCGTGAGTAAAACTTGTTGTTGCGCTTTTTAAGCGAGCAAGTGGGCCAGCCGCCGCTGGAGTTGTTCGACAAACTAATACTCCTTTGCTGTACTCAGTCACACTGCCTGTTATTTGAGCCATCACATTCGTGCTCTCTTGAACCTGCTTTTTTGCTAATCTCGGAATAATAAAGAGATAACAAAGTATTGCTAACCCGCCCGGAATAAGAGCAACAAGCGCACTTATATGCGTGGTATAGAGCAATACCCCTAATGTAATAACCGGTATGATGAACAATACAGTCAATTCAGATGGGAGGTGGGCTATCATGTAATGCAAATTAGCTACATCGTCATTAATTAATTTCTTTAACTTATCACTGCGGTATTTTACCAAGCTATGAACTGGTAAAAAGCTAAGTTGGCGAGCGATATCAATGCGCAATTGGGCGGAGAACTTAGCTTCTGCATTATGGCTGAGCCATGCGCTTATTCCTGCAAAAGTAGCTGCAAGCAACCAACTTATACATGCTATCAATAACCATTTATCTGCATCCCCTAAAAGTAGCTTAACCACAGATAAAAGTGCAAAAACCCCTGCTATACCACTACACACTGAGAATAAAGCACCTATAAGCAACTCAGTTAAAATGGGCTTTAGCGTGCGCTGCAACCTTTTGTACTTTGCAAATCCTAACAACATAAACAACCCAAACGATAAAGTTAAATGATAAAATTAATTATCAACATAGTGTTGATAATTAATTCAGCAAAGAGTAATCTAAATAACAATTATTATCAACCTATCTCTTAAAGGATTAATTTGTGTCACCTTTAATACAAAAAAAGTTTTCTGTTTCACTGCTAAGATTGCTTGTATTAACTTACTCTTGCGCTGCTGTTACAAACGTATACGCAGATGATAATGAAGAGAAAAAAGAAGATATTCAGCACGTTATTGTCTATGGCCAAAAATTAGCCAGAACAATGCAAGAAACCGCAAGTTCGGTACAAATCATTACAGCTGAAGAACTTAAAAAAAATGCTGACCTTGCGACAATTGCTGAAATCCTCCCTGGTACTGCCAATATTATTTATGCAGGTAATACCGATGCACCTATTATTCGAGGCAACGATACAAAAGGCCCTGTTAGCGCAGGCAACGCTTACCTTTCAAAGCCTATTCCGAGTGCAACTATCAGCGTAGATGGGCGATATTTAACAGCTAGTGAGCTTGATTTAGGCGCTGCTGGCTTATGGGATGCAGCTTCGGTTGAAGTATTTAGAGGCCCACAAACAACAAACCAAGGTGCAAACAGCATTGCAGGTGCTGTGGTCATTCGCACTAACGAACCTACTTTTACACCTGAACTTGCAGCGCAAGCTTTAGTTGGGAGTCGTAATAAACATAGAATTTCCGCTTTAGTATCAGGACCTTTAAGTGAAGATTTTGCTGCTCGTATCGCCATAGATTACAGCGCTAGAGATACATTTGTAACCTACACCAACCCAAATTTTACTGCACATGACTTCGACCTCGACTGGCAGAACAAAGATTTGCGCGCAAAGCTTTTATGGCAACCAAGCAATATTGACGGTTTAACCAGTAAGATCACCTACGCTTATAACGAAACTCATAGACCTAGAAATGAAGTAGTCACTGAACCCTACGACAATCTTGAAAATGCCTCTATTTTTCAAGATAACCAAACAAGTAGTAACCATGCAGGCATTTGGGATATTGAATATTTGTTTGATGAAGGCATCTCACTGGTTAATCAACTGCAATATTCAGAAGGTGATTTCGATTACTTATTTGCCGAACCTTTTTCAGGTGATGCTGAGCGCACAAATAAAAACGTTTCGAACGAGTTACGTTTAACATTTGATGATAAAAACAAAGATTTTCAAGGAGTCGCAGGGCTATTTTATTGGCAAGATAAAACTAAAAATACATTTAATAATGTGTTAGGTAATGCCGATGCCGACCTTGAACACCAAAGTATCGCCGCATTTGGGGAGTTAATTTGGCAATTCGCCAACCAGTGGGAACTCACTGGCGGGCTACGCTATCAAGAAGATACGATTAGTCATGACGGTCTAGCGAGCTATGTGCCTGAACGACATGAGTACGAAGAAACATTTAATGTTTTGCTGCCTAAATTGTCTTTGGCTTATAAAGTAAGTGATGAAATAAATATTGGCGCATTAATAAATAAAGGATACATACCAGGCGGAACGGGGATTAACTTTCGTGGTGGCGAATATTATACCTTTGATGAAGAGTATGCTTGGAATTACGAGCTATTTACTCGTATGTCATTTCTTGAACAACGTTTTACCATAGATGCCAACGTATTTTATACCCAATTTAAAGACTCACAACGCGCCGTGACTGACTACTTAGATGGTCGTGCATTTGGTTCAATAATTGTCAACGCCGATGAAGCGACAAGTTACGGAGTAGAGTTAAACGCGGCTTATTCTGCCAATGAGCAACTCTCATTGTATGGCGGTTTAGGTTTATTAGAGACTGATATTAGTGAGTTTAACGATTATAGAGGGGAGTCATTTGTCGGTAATGAATTTAGTAAGGCTCCTGGCTATATGTTTAATTTGGGTACTGAATATAAAGTCACAGAAGCGTGGTCGCTAGATATCAATATGCGTTATACCGATTCATATTATTCATCTGACACCAATGACCCTGAACTACGCGTCAACTCTTACACTGTAGTGAACTTCAACACTGCATATCAATTTAATGAGAATCTATCTGGATTTATTTATGTAAAAAATGCATTAGACAAGCATGCTCCACTTAGAAAGAATTTTGATAGAAGTACAAATGGTGAAGCCGCCTATTTACTAGAGCCAAGGGAGCTTGGTGCTGGTATTAGGCTCTCACTCTAACTAAAAGCATTGTCGCGTAATGTTGTTGTATTAAATGAAAAACATTTTACCAAACAGCGGTAATGGTTAAGATGTATTTTTTAAATATAGGAGCTCTGGCACATGATAGAAAAACGAGTTAACAACAATACGCGACAGCGCGGCAGACCAAGCCGAATTAGCCGCGAAAGCATTGCTCGAGTGGCCCTCGATATAGGTATACAAGATGCCACTTTAGTGAACATAGCTAAAGCATTACAAGTGGATCGCTCTTCACTTTACCATCATGTCAAAAGCCGCAAAGATGTGGTGAGCTTAGCCACGGAGATTGCTGTTCAAGAGCTAAACTGGGAGGCTCAAGAAGGTGCAACTTGGCGCGAAGAGCTAATAGTTTTAACAGATGCACTTTGGCAACTTTATACACAAAACCCAGGCTTAGCCGAAGCGGTACAGCAAGCTTTAGTAACACCAATAGAAGGTATCCATGGCTTTGCTGAGTCAGTCGCTAGGTTACAACAAAAAGGGTTTGCTCTTGATGATGCTGTAATCGCAGTTGATATGCTAGTTGATATGGTTTGCGACTGTTTTTTAGGGTGGTGGTCAAATAACAAGCCAGACAGTAAAGGGAAGCCACGCAGTGAACGATTAATTAAGCTATGGCAAGAACAAGCCAAAAATCATCATCATGCAGAACAAATTAATGCCATGGTTGCCATTATGCAAGCAGGCCAACGACAGTGGTGGGAGCGTAAGCGCGATCTTGTATTAGATGCAATAGCGCTCAGGCTTCCCCCGTCATAACAAATAGCGCATCAAACAATTAAATTATGCCTCTGAAATCATCATTATTAATTATTATAAGTACACTATTAATCGCTTTAAGCTCATTATTTTTAGGGGTTTCAAAGCTACCTATCACAGCTCTTTTCCAAGGCTCTGAAGAAGCATGGTTTACCCTGACAACTAGCCGAGTGCCTCGTTTAGCTGCACTGATTCTTGCTGGGGCGGGGTTAGCAATATGTGGGGTAATCTTACAACAAGTTGTGCAAAACCGATTTGCCGAACCTGCAACAACAGGTGGCCTAGATGCTGCAAAACTCGGAATGCTTATTGCCGCGATCCATTTTCCAAATACTGGAGCGCTAGGTAAATCTTTAGCTGCCTTTATTTTTTGTTTATTTTGCTGCGGTTTGTTTGTCTTGTTGCTACGTCGTATCAAGTTAAAAAGCAGTGTGTTGATCCCAATCATTGGCTTAATGTATGCCAGTGTATTAAGTGCCATAGCCGATTTTTACGCCTATCAAAATAACCTAATGCAAAATATGCAGGCGTGGTTATTGGGTGATTTCTCGAAGATAGTGCAAGGGAACTATGAAACTTTATTTTTTATTCTTCCCATCGTGATACTCACTTACTTTTTCGCACAACGCTTTATTATTATAGGTATGGGGGAAAGCGTAGCGATAAGTTTAGGGTTAAACTATTTCTCTATGGTGGCTGTGGCTTTAGTGATTGTATCGTTATGTGTCGC
Organism: Pseudoalteromonas sp. APC 3893; assembly: GCF_030408095.1. Classification (NCBI taxonomy): domain Bacteria; kingdom Pseudomonadati; phylum Pseudomonadota; class Gammaproteobacteria; order Alteromonadales; family Pseudoalteromonadaceae; genus Pseudoalteromonas; species Pseudoalteromonas sp. APC 3893. The sequence continues at coordinate 51,790 of NZ_JASDCD010000006.1, read as the reverse complement.
CGCAATTATGATTACTGTAGGCAGTTTGCCATTTATAGGGCTTGTGATCCCCAACTTGGTCGCAATGTATTTTGGCGACAATATAAAAAAGACATTACCTATCAATGCATTGTGTGGGTCAATATTCTTAATTATATGCGATATTTTCAGCCGTTCTTTGATCTACCCATTTGAAATTCCTATTGGTTTAACTGCTGGTTGCCTAGGCGGTTTTTTATTTTTGCTCATTTTATGGCGGCAAAAAAAATGAAAAAACTCATCCTATTTGGCTTTTATTTAAGTTTTACGCTACTTATTGGTTTTTTTCTTTTTTGGCAATCCGACTTTAACTTTCAGTATATTATTTCAAATAGACTTATACGCTTAGGTGCAATCATCATCGGTGGTGTATGCGTCGCATTTAGCGCTATTTGCTTTCAAACAATTTGTGGTAATCGTATTATTACGCCAGCAATTATGGGTTACGAAGCCATCTATCTGTGCTTTCAAGCAACGCTAATTTTGATATTTGGTACTGCAAGCCAAATTGTGATTGGCGCTTATAGCAACTTCTTTTTAAGTATAGTTGTAATGCTAATTTACTCATTTGCACTACAACAATTGCTTTTTAAAAATGGTCAAAAGAATGTCTACTTCCTGCTACTTTCAGGTCTTATAATTACCTTAGTTATCAGTAGTGTTACACAACTTATTCACTATAGTATTAGTCCTGGTGAATTCGCTATTTTCCAAGGCTTTAGTCTAACGTCTTTCAATCGCGTTGAGTTACTACAACTTATTGTGGCCTTTGTTATTACAGCGACAGTTGTATTATGCTTGCAAAAGCAACATCGCCGGTTTGATATTCTTTTACTTGGCCAAGATCAGGCTCAATCTCTTGGCATCAATACCCACCATTTTATTAAATTAAATTTAGCGCTGATTGCTATATTAGTTGCTGTTTCTACAAGCTTATTAGGCCCCACAGCCTTTATGGGGATTTTTGTTGCCAACTTAGCCTATTCACTCGTTAAAGTAACTCGCCATTGGTGCATATTAAAAGTCGCTAGCATAATTGCAATAACCGCGTTCTTAATTGCGCAGGTTTTAGTGGAACATGTATTTAATTACCGCTTAACGGCAGGTATTTTGGTTAATTTATTTTGTGCTGCTTACTTTTTAGTTTTAATTATACGCCCAAGGAATCATCTATGATAACTGTTACAAACTTGTCGTATTCATATCAAAATACGCGCGTACTTAAAGATATTAATGCATGTTTTCCTGAGCAAAAATTAACATCTTTAATCGGGCCAAATGGCGCAGGAAAGAGCACTTTACTTATGTCTATTGGCCGCCTGTTAGGGGGTGATAAAAAGTGTATCACATTGAATCATAGACCTATCAGTGAAATCCCCACTAAAGAACTCGCATTAAAGATAGCAACATTAAGACAAACCACGAATATTGATTTACGGATCACAGTACGCGAACTCGTTGCATTTGGTCGATTTCCTCATAACCGAGGAAAATTAACAACATTGGATAATGAGGCAATTGATCACGCGTTAGCATTTTTATCAATTTCGCAATTAGAAAACACTTTTATTGATGAGCTTAGTGGAGGACAAAGGCAGTTATGCTTCCTTGCTATGACAATTGCGCAACAAACCCCCTACTTGTTACTCGACGAACCTTTAAACAATTTAGATATGAAGCATGCATCTCACATAATGAATGCGTTAAGGCGCCTTTGTGATGAGCAAAAGCGCACTATTATTTTAGTTGTGCATGATATTAACTTTGCTGCTAATTACTCAGATCACCTTGTCGCATTAAAAAAAGGTTCGGTACACAGTAGTGGCACTGTAGAGCAAGTCGTTACCCAAAAAAACCTTCAAGATTTATATGAATTTAACATTGAGATCATTCCCAGCTCTCACGGCCCAATTTGTAACTATTTTCACTCGACAGGAATCGCATAAAATGAATAACGCTTTACCAACAAGTATATTTATCATCTTATTCTTACTTACTGGCTGCGAACCCAATACGGGTGCAAACATGGCTAAAGAGAAACCTTCAGCTGAAGCCATGACTTTAAATCATTCATTGGGGGAAACAATAATACAAAGCACACCTAAAAGGGTTATAGCATTAGATATGAATGCTGTAGATACTCTCAACCAATTAAACATACCCGTAATAGGAATGCCAAAAGACTTTATTCCACATTTTTTACCGTCGTATAAGAACAATTCAAACGTTCGAGATCTCGGGGCAATTATACAACCAAACTTAGAACGCGTTTATTCTTTAAACCCTGATTTAATTCTCATTTCATCGCTGCAAACCACCCATTACAAAGCACTGAGTGAACTTGCGCCAACCTATTATTTCGATATTAATTATCAAAATAGTGGCGCTGACCATGTTGAAAAAATAAATACTTATATGCTCAACTTAGGACGTATTTTTAACAAGCAAGAATTAGCGCAAGAAAAAGTGGCAACTTTAAACGCAAAGTTAAAAGGTACTAAGCAATTAATAACTGATCGCCCAGAGTCGGCGATGATTGTATTACATAATAACGGTACGTTACGCTATTTTGGGGTGCAATCTCGATATGGCTTTATTTATAATGAGCTAGGTGTTAAACCCGCAAGTCAAGAAACGGCAACAAGTGCGCATGGCCAACCTATATCCCATGAATTTATGTATAAATATAACCCTGATATCATTTACGTTATTGACCGTACAGCAGTGATGGAAAATAAGGCCGCTGTTAATTTAAACGATTTAAATAACCCCTTACTCAAGAAAACCAACGCATGGAAAAATAACCGCGTTCGTATTGTTGACTCCGAAGCGTGGTATATAACAGGTGCTAGCTATAGTTCATTAATGATAATGCTAGACGATATTGCACAAGGTTACGTAAATTAAAAATTCAGTTCTTGTTGCGGTCATATACCTAAACCATCTTAACTCTGAATTCTGTATCTTGAGGTGGTTTGGGTAATATTGCGCTATACTGGCGCAAATTTTTTCAAATAAACTGTTATGGCTCTTAAATCGACGATTATTAAAGCGCAATTATCGCTAAGCGATATGGACCGCCACCTTTACCAAGACTTTAATTTAACCTTGGCGCAGCATCCATCTGAAAACAATCAGCGCTTGATGATCCGCTTGCTGGCATATGCATTAAATGCCTGTGAAGGTTTAGAATTCACTAAAGGTTTATCGGCTGATGATGAACCAGAGCTGTGGCATAAAAACTACAGTGAAGAGATTGAGCTGTGGGTTGAGCTTGGCTTACCAGATGAAAAGCGCCTTAAAAAGGCCTGTAATAAATCTAAACAAGTAATGCTCTATACTTATGGTGAAAATAATCAAGCTATTTGGTGGCAAAAACATCAACCTAAGCTGTATGAATTTAAAAACTTGAGCATTTATAGTTTAGACTTTGCCGCAACACAGGCACTTTCCGGATTGGTTGATCGCAATATATCGCTGACTATTACTATTCAAGATGGTGATGTATGGGTGAGCTCTGATTCAGTGAACATTGAGATTAAACCCGTACAATTAATGTAAATTGTATCCTGTAAAAAAGAGGGTGTATGGCTGTTAAACAAGTTGTGGTATTACATGGATTGTATATGTCTGGCTTTGTTATGCGCCCGCTGTGCTCACGCCTTGAAAAAGCTGGGTTGAGCATCCTAAATCTAACTTATAATACTCTCACACCTGATCGTGGCACTATTTTTAAGCAAATAGATGCCTTTATAAGTGACAAAAACACTGCACTAGTCTGCCATTCTATGGGCGGCTTGGTGGCACGCGCATACCTAGAAGCGCAATCAGAGCAAAGCCTTAATGTTACAAAGGTCATCACCTTAGGTACTCCGCATAAAGGCAGCCATATTGCGCATCAGATGCAACAAAAAGGCTTTGAGGTATTTTTAAAAAATAGCGTGGAATTTTTACTGTCTAAAAATGGGGATTGGCCATTTGATGCCAAACTTTACAGTATCGCTGGCGATCTACCCTTAGGTTTGATGCCATTAATAGCCAAAGGCAGTCAATCCGATGGCACTGTACTGCTAGACGAGACCAAACTCAATGGCATGGCAGAGCATAAAGTGTTTCATTTAAGTCACACAGGTATGATCTACTCACGCCAAGTCATGAATTACATCGTCAGTTTACTTGTTTAGTGCTCAGCACTCGCTGCCACTTTATAAGCAACAAATGCAATGATTGCTAGTATCAATGGGGTTGGTGCTGCTATATAACCAAAGGTGTCGAAGTTTGCAAAGCTTGCGCCTGCTAAATGTCCCACTAAACCAACAACAAATGCCAGCAGTGCGATACCAATAACAACCAACTCCATTTTACTTTCTTTTTCTGTTTTTGCTTGCATGTGAACTCTCCCAGTTATGTAACTGGGCTTAGTATGAGCCGGCTAAAAAACAAACTATTGACCTAAATCAACTCTGCTACGTCACAATCCACAATGTGATAAAAAGTTTGCTGTAGATCATATTTTTAATCTATTTTTACATATCAATGGAGTGTTTAAATTACTAGGGGTGGTTTTTACAAAATTAAGTCCCATGTCTATTATAAGTTTGGATAGCAAAATATTTTATTAAACTCAATCTATGATAGATAAAACCTATCGACATCATTGATTATAACCATTTTACAGATTAACAGTGATCGGTGATACTTTAACCTCAGTCACCGAGAACACTTATCAGTTTATTTTAGGAGAGAAATATGTCACAGGTAAACGCAATTGGTCTTAACAGCGCAAAAAGTGAAGATATCGTAAAATCACTCAATACTCTGTTGAGCAGTTATCAAATTCAGTACATGAACGCACGTGGCTTTCATTGGAATATCAAAGGCCGTAACTTTTTTGAACTACATATCAAGTTTGAAGAAATTTATAACTTACTACTTTTAAAAGTAGATGAAGTCGCTGAGCGCATTTTAACCCTTGATGGCGCACCACTACATGCATTCTCAGATTACTTAGAGATCAGCGAGATTAAAGAAGCTAAAAACATTAGTGATGGTGTTACAGCAGTCGAAAATTTATTAGCAGGCTACAGCACGCTAATTAAGATGCAGCGTGATATCTTAGAACAAGCAAGTGATGCACAAGATGAAGGTACGGCTTCACTGATGAGTGATTATATTTCTGAGCAAGAAAAATTAGTATGGATGTTAAAAGCATACTTAGATTAAAATTAATAAGGCCCTTAATTAAGGGCCTTCTTTTTAAAGCCAGCTTTTTACATATTCATAGTCAGGGTAGCTTTCTAAGTAGCTTTGAACGCTAGGATAAAACTGTATGTTCATATCGCTTCCTTGCCAAATATGTTCCAGCATATTTTTTGCAATTAAACTAGGTTGAAGGTAGTCGACCTGTTTGTAGCCACGCGCTTTTACACCGTGAAAATACTCTTTTGCAATGGCTAAACTATCAGCTGTGGCAAGTTCAAACTCTGCCAGATTAATTATGGCATATTCAATTGAGTTAGCAGGCAATTGTGCTAGGTCCGAAAAAATTGATTTCGTGAAAGCTTGAACGCCTTCACGATTAAAACAGCCAATTATCTTAATATAAATAATTGGTGGCTCTATCGAGTATTGCCAATCACCATGTGCATCAAACATTGCTTTACCTATAGAAAGTGCCCGCTGTAAGGGCTACTTATTAATTAAACTAATAAAAAAGGCCATTTCTAAGGCTTTTTCTTCTAAGCTCTTAAAACGTCCTGATGCACCGCCATGACCTGCATCCATATCAGTTTTAAATACTAAAATATTATCATCTGTTTTGTATTCTCGCACTTTTGCTACCCACTTCATTGGCTCCCAATATTGCACCTGCGAGTCATGCAAGCCTGTAGTCACCAAGATATTTGGGTAAACTTGTGCTTTAATATTATCATACGGAGAATACGCAGCTATTAGATCATAATACTCAGGGTCATTTGGATTACCCCATTCATCGTACTCATTAGTTGTTAGAGGGATAGACTCATCAAGCATTGTAGTCAGCACATCTAAAAAAGGTACATGACAGCCTATGCCTAAATATAATTCTGGCGCTTGATTAACCACCGCGCCCATTAATAAACCACCCGCACTCCCACCCGATGCAAATACCTTATCTTTTGCCCCATAACCTTGCTCAACCAAAGCATTGGTGACATCAATAAAATCGCTAAAACTATTTTTTTTATGTTGCTTTTTACCTTGTTCATACCAATTTCGTCCTAGCATTTCACTACCACGAACATGAGCAATCGCGTAAACAAAACCACGGTCTAATAAGCTAAGTGAGGTACTCGAAAAGCTGGGATCAATGGTTATACCATATGCGCCATAACCATATTGAAATAACGGGTTAGTACCATCCTGTTTGAATAAATCTTTACGATAAACTAATGAAACAGGAATTTTTTCGCCGTCTCGTGCAGTCACCATTAATCGCTCTGAGGCATAGTTTTCAGCTTTGAAGTCGCCTAATACTTGCTGCTGCTTTAACAAGGTTTTTGCACCCGTTGCTAAATCCACCTCATATAAAGAGCCTGGTGTCGTTAGGCTTGAATAATAAATACGTGCTGTTTTAGAGTTACTTTCTGGGTTCATAGCAACCGCAGCATAATAACAGGGATCATCAAATTCCAAGGTCATACGCTGCTGTTGTTGATTAACAACTACAAAGCGCGTTTGGCCAAGTTCGCGCTCTGTTAGCACTAAAAATTTATCGAACGTTTCAACATCTTCAAGCAGCACATCTTCACGGTGCGGGGTATGTTCTTGCCACTGACTTTTATCTGCTACCGTTGCTGGTGTCGCTGTCATTAAGCGGAAGTTTTTTGCCTGCCAATTAGTGACGATGTAAAAAGTATCACCTAACTTATCAACATCAAATTCGTGACCTTCTTCTCGAGGCATTAACTGTGAAAACTCACCGCTTGGCTGATTGGCATCGAGCACCCAGGTATCATTGGTTTCAGTGCTTGCTAAATCAATAATAATTAAGCTTTCATCACGGCTTTTCCCCAGCCCCATAAAATAGCTGCGATCGTGTTCTTCGTATACCAAGATATCCTCATCTTGCGAAGTACCTAATACGTGGCGGTAAACTTGAAAACCCAGTAAGGTTTTTAAATCTTTTTTAACGTAAAATACCGTTTGATTATCGTTAGCCCAAACCACTTGGCCTTCAGTGTTCTCAAGTACATCGTCACGTAAGCAGTCATCGCTTATCACTTTAAACTTCACGGTGTAAATACGGCGACCCTCAGTGTCCTCTGAGTAAGCAAGTAGTTGCTCATTAGGACTGATCGCAACTTCACCTAAGTCATAAAATTCATAGCCATCAGCTAGCTTATTAACATCTAACAGAAGCTGCTTATCATTACTGCTAATATCACTACTGCGATAATGCCGGGCGTATTCATCATCGCCACGCACTTCTGCGTGATACCAAAACTGCCCATCTTTCACCGGAAAGCTGTTATCGTCTTTAACTATTCGGCCTTTTAATTCATCAAATAATTGCGTTTGAAAAGACTTAATTGGCGCGAGTTGTTTATCGCAGTATTCATTTTCTGCGTTTAAGTGATCGAGTATTTCAGGGGTTTCTCTTTCATCATCACGCATCCAGTAGTAATCATCGACACGCATTTTTTCATGCGTAATTAAAGAATGTGATTGTTTACGCGCTACAGGGGCGTTAGGTAATAAAGACAAAGATACGTTTGATAGAGACACAGAATAACCAATAAAAAATGTTGTTGCTGTGAGTTTATCATAACTTTTCCAATCCCATAAAAAAGCCCACTCAAATGAGTGGGCCGAAAATGCTAAATAGCATTAGGGGGAACAGTTCAATTATTTGGCAGTTGCTGCCAAGCTAAATCCCAGCTTTGGCCAACACCGGGTTCATACAATGGATTATTTTCTTCTTTTACTTTACAGAAACGGTCAAATGGCCACGGTTTACATTTATAAATCATTCCTGTTTTTGGCTGTAATACTTTAACCCCTGCGTTGTAGTCATTACTCTTATCAGGGTAAATGTAATCATACGCAGGCTTAGCTTGCTCCCAATCATCGCATTGAGCAACGCAATGGAATGTTAGCTCCGCTTGTGTGATACCACTTCCATCCAACGCGTAAATTTGATTAGAGCGATAGCCAATTACCAACCCCTGCTCTGTCATTTTTCCCGCTTCAATTAACGGGATATACATATTAATGTGCTCGGCAATGCGACGAGGCCAATTTTGTGGTTCACCTTGCTCACTGTTAGTGATTTTATAATCAAACGATAAATCGACTAGCTCTCCTTGCATATCATAAAAGGTCACCGTCACCATGTCGCCAATAAATAACTGGGTATGGTGATTTAAGCAACCTATTGCCGACCATTTTCCACAGACCAATGACGAATGCATAAACAAAGTAACACCTTATGAATACTTAATAGGTACTATCCAACATTTACAGAACAAAATAAATACTTTTTTACTAGTTTTAGGCAAATGATACACAGTGAAGGAGACTACCCGTGCAGCAACCCCGCTATCTTAGTACTAAACCTTAGACCGGAGGCTTTGCGTCCTAACCTTTCGATTAGTTTGCCAAAACGTTTAAAGTATAAAGTGGCGCTTGACAAAGATCAAACAAAAGAATGCAACCAGAAATAAAAACCAATCCTTAAAACCTATAAACATTCAAAAAGCGGATATCTAATTGCCGGGTATACAAAAGCCAGCATCATTGGTGCTGGCTTTTATAGTTAGGTTGTCGCTTTTTACGCGGTTTGTCTGTTTCGATTAAAAAGTTTTTTAAGCCTTCTAAATGGACTTCCAAACACCGCACCTATATCACTCATCATAATGTATAAACACGGTACCAACACCAAGGTGATCAACGTTGCAAACATAACCGCAAAGCCAAGAGCCACCGCCATTGGAATTACAAACCGTGCTTGTAGGCTGGTCTCAAACATAATGGGTAACACGCCTGCAAACGTTGTTATTGACGTCAGTAATATTGGTCTAAAACGCGCACAGCCAGCTTCAATTACAGCATCTTTAACTGCAATCCCCTGTCGACGGGCTTGGTTTACAAAGTCAGTCATTACCAGTGAGTCATTAATTACAACGCCTGCGGCAGCTATAATCCCAAAACCAGACATTAGCGTTAAATCTAGCCCAAACCAGAAGTGCCCCCAAATTGCCCCCGTTAAACTAAATGGAATTACCGACATCACTATCAGGGGTTGGGCATAGCTTTTTAGTGGTACAGCGAGCAAAATGTAAACTAGAATCATGCCACCAAAGAAAAACATTACCTGTTGATTAGCTTGCGCTTGCTGCTCTTCTATTGCACCACCAAGTTCTGATTTTACACTTGGAAACTCTTCTTTAAGCTGAGGTAATAATTTATCTTTTACCTGGTTTATCACTTCATTTGGTTCAATAACTTCTTCGTCAATATTGCCATAAACATATACTGTACGATAACCACCTTCACGGCGAATATAGCTAATCCCCGGTGTTTCAGTAAGCTCAACTACATCACCTAGCAACACTTCTTTACCTTGTGGCGTAGTCACAACTGCATGTTTAAGCGATGAAAATGCCTCTCGAGTGAGTTTAGGGTAGCGCACCATAACGCGTACTTCTTCACCACGGCGTATAACACGTTGCGCTTCACCACCGTAAAAACTAGCGCCCACTTGGTTCGCTATTGTTGCTAAGTCTAGGCCTAAGTCATAAGCTACTGGCTTCAAGCTCATTTGCACTTCTTTGCTCGCGGGGTCAATGGTTGAGCTTATATCAAACAAACCTTCTTGCTGCTGCAATAGCTGAATAAACCGACGACCTGCATCATTTAACGTGTCGATGTCTGAGCCATAGAGTAAATAACCAAACTCACCATCGCCACCACCTTGGCTATTTACATCATCATAAATTGTTAACGACTTAACACCGGCGATAACTGGCATCTTTTCACGCCAGCGACGGGAAAGCTCAAATGCATTATAAGGACGTAAATCTTCTTCAACCAAAGGTGCTAAAAGTTGCGCTTCTGTACGGCCCTGATTGAAAACCAATACATCCCTAATTAACTTATGCCCATATTCACGTTCAGTTTCTTTATCAATAGCAATAACCATTGCTTCAATTTCACGTATCGCTTCAATAGTTTGCATATCCGAAACATTATCGTTCATTTCTAAATTAATTTGTGGATAATCATGCGGTATTTTGGGCATAAACCCAGTACGTACTTGATTTGATGCTATCAAAGCAAAAGTGATAATTAACAGAGCAACAAATAAAGAAAACACAGCCCAGCGCCATTCAACGCAGCGCACAATAAAGCGTCTGTATGGGCCATTCACAAAGCCAAAAAAGCGCTTATTAAAGCGTGCTCGCCAACTATCCGGCTTAATTGGTGGAAACTTAGTATGTGCGATGTGCGCTGGTAAAATTAGTTTTGACTCAATTAAGCTAAAGATTAAACACAGCATAACCACTATAGCTATACCATAAAAGAACGCACTCTCAGGACCGGTTGATAGCGTAAATGGCGCGAATACGGCAACAGTTGTTAACACCCCAAAAGTGGCTGGTGTTGCAACTTTTTTAGCCCCGTTGACAACATTAACTACACCCCCACCCTTTTTCTCGATTTCGGTGTAGGCACTTTCGCCAATGACTATGGCATCGTCCACCACAATCCCCAACACCATAATAAAGGCAAATAACGATAGAATATTAATGGTTACACCAAACAGCGGCATCATCATCATCGCACCTAAAAAGCACACTGGCAGACCAATCATTACCCACAATGCAAGCTTAAAACGCAAGAAAATAGATAGCATAATAGCTACCAAAATAGCGCCTTGGATCAAGTTACTTACCATCATATCTAAACGCGCATTCAGGTAATAAGTGAAGTCCATTAACGGCTCTAAACGCACACCTGGCGGTAGCTCTTTATTCTTCTGTTCGATAAATGCTTTAACTGAATCTGCAACAGGAATGATACTTTGCTGCTCCGTTGCTTTCACAGATAAATAAACGGCATTTTCGCCATTAAATTTAAAATAGCGCTCACCTTCTGTAAATTGGTCTTTAATTACAGCAATATCTTGCAGTAATACTTTGGCACCATTAGCGCCAATTTTAACTGGAATTTGACGAAACTCTTCACCAGAGTAAAGCTGGTTTTCAACCCTTACAGATATTACACCTGCATCGGTTTTTAATTGTCCTGCAGAAAAGTTAGCTGAGTAACGACGCACAGCTGCGGCTACTTCACTTAACGTAAGGTTATAACGACGTAACGTATCTGGCTCAATTTCAATTGCTATCTCATCCAGTGGCACATCATTTTGCACTAATGAGACATTTGACAGCTGCAGTAGCTCATCTTCAATTCGGTTCGCGATAGGTTTAAGTTCAAACAAAGGTAAATCAGCAACGAGCGTCATACCTATTACATCTTGGCGAAACTCAACCTGACTTATGGTGACCGGCTCCATCCCCGCAGGAAAAGTAGCAATACCATCGACGCGCAGTTTTACTTTATCGAGCACATCGGTCAACTCAACATCGGTATTGATTTCAAGCTGTGCACTCCCCCCATTGCGAAATGCGCGGTAGGTCCCTTTTTTAATTTCAGTAATATCTTTTAAAGACTCTTCAATCTTAATTAAGATACTCTCTTCCATCTCTTGGGGCGAAGCACCTGGGTAGTTTGCGTTTATAGTAATATAGTTAACTTCGATGTTTGGGAACATCTGGCGTTGAATTGTGAAAAAACTAATGATGCCCATCACAATAATGAAAACCATCATTAAATTTGCAGCAACAGAGTTATTAGCAAAATAGGCTATTAAGCCTGTTTGCTTTTCTGTACTTGCAGGGGCGATATTTGCTTGCTCTGATTTTGGTAGTTCCGTGTTACTCATAACGCAGTCACCTTTTATAGTTTTTCAGTGGCTGCACTATCTAGTGCATCAATTTTTTTAACATCTTGAACACCAGCAACTTTAACCGCCATCCCCTTTTGCGGATATTCAGGTAGAGTCATTACCAGCTGGTCGTCGGCCTCCAAACCATCGCTAATATAAAAATACTCACCCTCTTCACGAATCACTTTTACTTTGCGTGGTTCTAGTTGTTGTTCTGCATTTACAATCCATACCGTTTGATTGTTCACCAACTCTTGCGGTAAACGATAAATATTTTCCAGCATTGCACCGGCAAAATTTACTTGTACATATGTACCATATTTAATTGCATGTTGTTTATTTACTAAGCCATATGGGTCATCAATACGAACAACTAAACTACTCATGCGAGTCGCGTTATCCACTACACCTAAATCACGGTCAATCTTCGCTTCACGGCTAAAGCCATGCAAACCAGTTTTCATTACCGTCGCTTTTATACCTTTAACACGCTCAGGTAAAAACACACTATCAAAGCCCGCAATTGGAATAATAACTTCAGCTGTTTCAATATTGTTTAATTCAGCCACTTGTGTGCCCATATTAATATATTGGCCAACACCAATTTCACGGCTCACAACAAGTGCATCATAAGGAGCTGTAACTTCACAGTTATCTAAATCGCGTTGTGCGCGTTTTAATCGAGCTTGAGCAGATTTAACGGATGCCTTAGCACTGAGTACTTGTGGTTTACGTAAAAATAGCGCGGTACGCTCCTTATCAGGAAAACGCTTCGCTTCATCTTCAGCTACTTGTGCTTGCGCTTGTTCTTCAATTAATTGTGCTTGAGCTTGAGCAAGCTCTGCTTGGGCTTGTAATAAAGCTGCTTCGTAGTTATCTTTTTCTATTGTAAATAAGGTTTCACCACGAGCCACAATACCACCAGCTACAAAATTCGGATGCCAACTTACTACCTCACCCGAGACTTGCGCTGATAAGCGAGTGCTCTCAAGCGGTTTAACTTCACCATAACTGTTAATCACAACTTGATGATTATTCGCAGCAACCGGTTCTACTTTAACAACCGGTCGTGTATCTACAACGTCTTGTTTTTCTGGTTCTTGTGCAATTGCATTTATTCCTGCAAAGCCAGCAATACCGACGCTTAACACAACAAACGGCAACACCCACTTCAATAGAGTTGTTCGCATTATTAATACCCCTTAATTTTTTACTGGAGCCATAATAACAGAGCTGAATGAAACATTAACATGACATTTGTAAGCAACTGTTACAAAAATACATACACTGCTTAGTAACCCACGTGATTACAACTCAAGAAAGTAAAAAATGAGATTAAATCAAAGGAAAATAGTGCCTTGCATATAACGTACAGCGTGCCCTGTTAGGGTCACGGTATGTTCACCTACATCACATTGCATATGGCCGCCGCGGCTTGATGCCTGATAAGCACTTAAAGAGGTTTTATTTAATTGCTGCGCCCAGTATGGCGCAAGACCTGTATGAATGGAGCCTGTTACAAAATCTTCATCGCCACCACTGGCAGGCCAAAAATAACGAGAGATAAAATCATATTTTACGCTGGGAGCCGTTGCAACAACGTCCAGTGGGAATAAGGTTTTAAGTAATGCTGAATCAGTTTTTAGATCAAAAACATCTTGCTCATTTTCATAAATGGCAAAGTAAGCTTGCCTATTCTTCAACACCTCAACTGGTTGTATAGACAAGCCTTGTAACAACTCTGCTGGTTTATTATCTACCTCAGTAGGTGCTTGCTTTGGAAAGGTCATAGCAAAACTACCATCTGTATTTTTCACAACGATTAGCTCACCAACAGCCGCTGCCTGAAAGCGAATTTGCGATAAATTGTATTGTTCGCACAACACAAACGCGGCCGCTAAAGTGGCGTGCCCACAAAAATCAATTTCCATTAACGGCGAAAACCAACGGATAGCAAAACTACCATCAGCTTGACGACAGGTAAATGCGGTTTCAGAGACATTATTTTCAGCGCCAATTTTGAGCATTAGCTCATCACTTAGCCACGCTTCTAAATCAATAACAGCAGCGTAATTGCCTTTAAATAACTCACTGGTAAATGCATCTATTTGATGAATAGTTAATTGCATTAAAAAGCTCACGGTATGGAAACATATTTCTAATAAACTGCCATACACTGAGCTAATTGAACATCAAAATTATTTCATTTTTGCTGGACTAAGCCGCGACTGGACGCATTTTATAGTATTGAATGCAGCCAAGTTGGGCAGCATTAGTAAGTAAGATCATCACGAAAGTCAAAATATGCGAAGTACTCGGCGCAGCCATTGCAAACTCAGCAAACAAACCGCATAAACCAGCAATGAACTGCAAGCTGAAATAGCGGGCACTTAGGTTACTAATATCACCACTGCGCAGGGTTTTGTACGTTTGCGGCATAACGCGCACCGAGCTCATGATTAAGCCAACAAATGTTAGCCAGGTCAGCACCTGAGCTGTTTCAAGCTGCGGGTTTAATAATAATAAAAATGGCAAAAGAGAAAAACCAAGCATAGCAGTCAATTGAATTCGTTCTCTTTTTTTTGCATTGTAGCGAGCAAAGTAATATAAAATTAAGCCGCTTAAACTGCCTGTCACCACAAATGGCAACACCATGTAAAAACGTTCAAAATATAAATTATAGGTTATGAAATAAACGCTTTGCGCTACACCAAAGCTCATCATCAATAATGACAGTCCCGATACACTGCGATTTTTACGAATTTTATTTAGAAGCGGTAAGAAGCTAAACACTAAAATAAAAGATGATAAAATAGGCAAATAATGCGCCAAAGCAAACCTCGCTAGTTACATAATGGTTAATAAGTTACTATTATATAAATCGAGCAAAAACACTATGTAAACAACTGTTTTGCCTGAATTTATTTTAGGCGCGGCATTGTATAGGGCTGAGATTAACAAGCAACCTTTGGTTAAAATTAAAACAACTTAAAACTGGCAACTTAGCCTTACAGTTGCCACAAGTTTACAATTGAGGTTGCTGGAAAATAATTTCAAGAGGTTAAAATGCTCAGTATAAATAGTTTGCCACTGAGCTTGGACATTACACGCGACTAATAAACAAGATGTAAGAAGTGTTTTTTTCATCATGATCCCTGATAGTTTTATTTTTAACTATTATGGCCATAACGTGTAATAAAAGAGAGCATAAAATGTAAGAAAGCGTGTTAATCAATCTCTAGCGGCTGAACTAAACTCACTAGCATACTGATAATAAACACAGAGACAACAAACACCAATACGGTACGTAATGCGCCAAGGCCTGCGCTGTACATGGCCAATGTAATCAAACTACCCACCACAAGCACACCACAGCGCGCACAAATCAGCGATGGTTTTTTATGACAACGAATATGGCACATTAAAACCAAAATACAACAAAAAGCGATTAAACAGAGCGTTGAAACCATCATAACCTCCACAACAAATGAGTTACCGAGGGTGTTAGTATAATGGGTATTTAAAATAGATCAATGCAATTGATAATTATTTGCAATTAGAATTCACATCCAATTGCGCTGCTCTGACTCAGCTTGAAGCAAAGTAAAGTCTATAATTTCATCTGCCAACGTTGCTTTTAGATAAGGCACGCTAACATTGCCCGAAGCCAGTTGTATAGACAAGCTTTTCAAGCCTGCTCTTCGCATAAAATACGTGCTAACTCCACGCGTACTCTGAGCTTTGTACAGCTCAAACACTCGATACTGTACACCCAGCATCCCACTTCTAAAAATACCGTAGTAGCGCCCTTGATAATGATAAAAGTAATAGCCATAGCGCTTATACGATAAATACACTAAGCAGCTCAAAACCGCCAAAATACAGATACTATATAAAGCGTGGCTAGCAACTACATAATAATTAAAGAGGCTAAACAATAGGCTTGGTATCAATGAGTAAAACAGGAGGTTTTTAAGCAGTAGAGCTTGTTCAACGCCTTTAAATTTCAATGCTTTGAAATCAAAGTTCGCTTCACTTAACCAAGGGTAAACGCGCTGGAGTGTTTGATTAACTTGCTCACGCTTTAATACCGGCATAACTAAACTTTGCTTACTCTTTGCCCCCGTAACATAACCACTTGTCGCTTGAAAACACTGTATTGTGTAACGCTGTAGCATACGCGCAATCGGATTTTGTTTAATTACAATTGATTGCACTTTATCAAGGCTCACCGACAATTGATGGCGCTCTAGCAAGCCAGAGATACGCTTGAACTTACCGGCCTGAAAATATAACTCAAAGTTATAGAACCGAATTAGCGACATTATAACCGACAACAAAATCGCAAGCATGACTAGCATAAACAATATTGAAAATATTGCCAATGCAGCTGCATTAACCAGTAAGCCCACTTCCTGCTCATAAAAAGCTTCCAAGCGATTAATCACTGCTTGTTCAAAAAAATCAAACAGCACATTCATAAATGGCGCTAAAGCGGCCAGTGCAAGTATCGCCATATTAGACATTAGGCCAAATTTAGCGACTTCTTTGTTGGTCAATTTTAAACTGTACTGGGTTTCTTCTACTTGCTCATTATTAGTCGTTTGTTGATCTTCAACTACTTGCTGCGACTCTTTGTAAGTGAGCACCTGTTCTCGTATATCTTCAGCATATGTTTGAGTAACTCCTGGAAGTACAGCCTCTTGCGCTACGCTGCCAGCAGCATCAAAAATACAATTAACTAATCCTAGCGGCTTAAAATAAAATGGCTCGGCCACATTCACATTTTGAACTCGCAAAAAGCTAAGCGTTAGGCGTTCTTTTTTAAATACCCCTTTATTGAGTAAGATATCGTGATCATCGGTGATGCAAAATCGAAAGTTTAAGTAATAGGCAAACGAATACAATAAAAGCCCCACAACAGCAATCGATGCACCGACTTTGCCCCAAAACAACTTATCTTGAACTTGAGTGACAAATACAACAGCAATAGGTAATAAGTTAAAAATACCGTCTTTAATAAAGCGATAGGCAAAATGCAATACAAAGTAAAGTAACGCCCACGGCGATACACGCTGCCAGTGTTGCTTATTCATTTGTTGATGCTTCGCTAACTGATTGGGTGCTTTGTGATTGCTCGGGCGCTTGTTTGTCTTGAGTGTAGTCTTGTATAAATTGGCGAATATCTTTACAGTCGGTGTGACTCAAGCCACTAATGTTTAAGTCAGCACTCATGCCACCCGCACTGTATAAACGCAGGCTTGCTAAGCCTAACTTTCGCTCAAGCGGGCCTCTGTGTATTTCAGTATGCTGTATTCGTGAAAGCGGCAAAATGGTTACTTGCTGCCAAATAACGCCTTTTTGGTACGCGATATCGTGGTTACGAACTGCAACACCTTTCAAACGCACGCTAATTATATTAAAAATTAACGACACCACTAAAATGACTGGCAAGCCAATCATTAATGGGGTTTGTGCCGCATTTGCAAAATTTTGGTTGAAAAAGCACACCGCGGCTAACACAGCCATTAAAGGGACGTAAAATAATAACCAACTCAACTGTGTATGCAGTAATGCGTTATTTGCGAGGGGTTTAAATTCGATAGACTGGTGTTGCGGTAAACAGTCAAGTTGATGGTTTTCAAACACGTTGTATTTTCCTTCAAAAGCCAACTTATCAGTGTAAGTTGGCTTAAGTTTGCTTAAACCCAGCTAATTGTCGTGGCGAGTGTATGACTTTGCCCCGGCTCAATAACAGCACTGTCATCCATCACATTAGCCGCCTCTAAACACAGCATAGTGTGATATTCGTCGTCAGCAAAATTAGATAAGCGTTTAGATTTATCGATCCACGGGTTCCAGAGTACGCAAGAGCTTGAGTTTTCACGGCCGACTTCAATAATACCATCAGGCGTAATTATTTTCTGCGTTTCAACAGCTTGGGTATAAACCATATCTGTTTCTCGGGCAAAACCAACAAGTTCATTTTGATCAAATGGGCCTTCCCCAAATTCAATAAATTTAGCGCCTTGCAGGCCATCTACTTTGGTTTCTTCAATTGCAGGAGTTGGAAAGTAAGTATGTAGTGCCTGGCTAAAGGTAATTATTTGTTCGCTCAAGTTGGTGGTTGTTAAACGCACTTCAAGCTTGTGAGTTAAAATAAATTCAACTTTTAGTGTTGATTTATAAGGCCAATATGTTTCATCTACCTGAGTCATTGGTAACGTTAAACTAACGCGGATCTCTTTATCTTGTTCCGATACCTCATCTGCACGCCATAAACTGGTACGCGCAACACCATGGATAGGCCAATCTGGATTTGGGTTTACCCCAAACCAAGGCCAACAAATTGGTATACCGCCACGAATACTCTTACCTTTTTGGTAATCTTCTTCGCTTGAAACCCAAATCAGCGGCTTTTTACCACTCGGAGTGAACTCTGTTAATTGCGCACCCTGCAGAAAAATTTTCGCGCTGCAAAAATCGCTTGCGATATTAATATATTCTAATCCAGAGTCCGATTGTTCAATGCTTACAGATGGAGATAACTTCATAATACGTCCCATAATAATGAAAAGCCTGCAATACCTTACCCAATACTTCCCCAATTAGTAAATACTAATTAATGCTTTTTGCCACAAAGTTATAATTTCTCACTTAGTCATGCTCAACATATAACTTAGCTGATAAAAACAGTTAATAAAATAAGTAACAAATGAGCTGAATTTAATTTCAATTCAAATAAAGTTGCTATCAGTAACGACTAACTGTAAAGCCAATAATACAGCGTTAATCCACCTCAACTATTTGAACTCTATTTATTTGATGTGTAATATTTATCGATTACGATCGTTCCTTGTTCGCAACCGCCCCTATCAAGAGATAAAATAATGCAAAAATATGACGAGCTGTTGGTTTCATTACGCAAAGTAATTCGTGCGATTGATCTGCACTCTAAACAGTTAAATAAAACCTCAGGGTTGACTGGGCCACAGCTGTTAATAATGACCGAGGTAGCACAAACAGACGGCATTACTGCCAGTCGTATCGCACAAAATGTGAATTTAAGCCCGGCTACTGTAACCAATATTCTGGATCGATTAGAAAACCGTAACTTAGTTACTCGAGTACGCAGCCAACTAGACAAACGTCGCGTGAGTATTTACCTCACTCAAAGTGGTAAAGATATTCTTGCCGATGCCCCTCAACCTCTACAAGAGCACTTTATAGAACAGTTTTCATCACTTGAACAATGGGAGCAGAGCCAGTTGCTATCGTCAATGCAACGTATTGCGACTATGATGGATGCGCAAAGTATTGATGCCGCCCCGCTGCTTGAAGTTGGCCTGATCACCCGAGCCGCAGATAGTAAACTTTAGTAATAAAAATACTGTCATAATAATGAAAATAAACAGTATCTTACCTTAGCGTAATATGCTCAATTACTTGGGTAATAAGTATAAATAGTCTATTCTATGCATACTCAATCTCAAAATAGCGACTTATCATGCTTAAACTATCACAGTTAGCCCTCGCGACACTGCTAGGGGCCACCACTAGCCAAGCAAATGCATCAGATATTGATGATATGCAGACCCAATTGAAACAACTACAACAGCAAATGCAACAGCTTCAACAAAAACTTGATGCAGCTGAGCAAAAAGCAACCCAGCAACAGCAAGAAATTGACCAGCAAATTGCAAAGCAGCAAAAAGCGGCCGAGCAACAAACTGCGGCGGTTGAAAGCAAAAAAGAACCGCAAGGCATAAAAATTGGTGGTGCAGTACGTACCAATTACAGTCATACCTCTTATGAAGAAGGCAGCCAAGATCGTGGCGGCGATTACGATTTCGATATTTTTAGACTGAATTTTTCTGGTGATGTTGGCGACGTCATGCTCAATGCTGAAATTCGTTTTTTTGACTACATGACAGCGGTTAAATATGCTTATGCAGCTTATGACTTTGCCGATGATTGGCAGGTGCAAGCAGGTATCACTAAAGTACCATTTGGTAACTGGCCATATAATTCGCACAACTATTTCTTCGGGACCACTTATTACATTGGCCTTGAAGATGATCACGATATGGGTGTGCTCTTCAAGCGTAAAATTGCCGACAACTGGCAGCTTGATTTAGGCTTTTTTAAAAACGATGAGCAAGGCGGTGTAGACGGTTATGTAGATAATCGTAGCGATCGTTATTCATACGACGTAGTTGGTTTTCGCAGTGCTGATGAAGGTGTGTATGGCGATCCTGGTGCTAGAGATGAAAATGGCGACCTGGTTGGTAACCCAATTGGCGAATACAATACGTTCTCTGGTCGCTATGGCTACCATTTTGAGCATGATGGCGGTAAAACTGAAGTGGGCTTCTCGGCATTAGCGGGTGGCTTACACGATGGCGTAGATCGTGCGGGTGATTACAATGCATGGGCACTGCACTTAAACAGCAATATTGGCGCATGGAACCTTCAGCTGCAACATGGCGAGTACGATTATGATATAGATAATGTCAATCGTATGGCTGTGGGGGCATACTCATTTTATGACAGCATTGCCGCGCAAGCTACCATGACCAACGCAAATATTGCCTACAGTGTTCCGGTAGAATGGGGCCCAGTTACTGGACTACAATTTTATAATGACTACGGTATTATTTATGATAAATCAGACAATACCGAGGACACCTGGATGAACGTAACTGGTGTATCTATTGCTGCTGGCGGGTTATTCACTTACATCGATTACGTATTTGCGAAAAACCAGCCATTTGTAGGTGGTTCCGTTGCCGGTGATAGTGATGAAACCGAACGTCGTTTCAATATCAACGTGGGTTATTATTTCTAAATACTTGTATCACCCAGCTAATCCGCTGGGTGATTTTTTGTATCCATGTTTATTTTTTATTACCTTCTGTAATAAAGCCCATACTACTAATACCAGCTTGCTGCACTTGCTCCATTAAAAACACCACATTTTGATACTCTGTGGTTTTATCGCCCCGAATATGCAAAATCGGCTGCGGAGTTTTAGTCGCTTGCTCTGCTAAGCGCGTTATCAATTGCTCTTTTGTAATGGCTTGTTCAGCCCAAAAATAACCACCTTCATTATCTACAGACAATACAATGGTGTCAGGTTTTGCTGCTACAGGCTCGCTTTCTGCAGAGGGTAGCTCAACCTGTATAGATTGGTTAATCACCGGCACGGTAATAATAAAAATAATCAATAATACCAACATCACATCCACTAATGGTGTCATGTTGATTTCATTCATAATCTCTTCATCATTATCAAAGTGGAATGACATACACTACCCTGCCTTAGTATGTACTGTGCCGGTTAAGTAATAAGCGTGTAGCTGTGATGCAAAACGATTTAGTTGAATAATCACCGACTTGTTACCACGACTAATGGCGTTATATGCTAGTACCGCAGGAATTGCCACCGCAAGACCAAATGCGGTCATTATCAAAGCTTCACCAACCGGACCTGCCACTTTATCAATACTTGCCGAGCCAGAAACACCGATTCCGACTAACGCATGATAAATCCCCCACACAGTGCCAAACAAACCAATAAACGGTGATGTGGAGCCTACAGAGGCCAAAATAGCAAGGCCACCCGAGAGTGATTCTCGAGTATCATCAATATTGTTTTTAAGTGCTGTTGTTAACCAATCAGCTAGTGGAACTTGGCCTTGTAGCTGTTCTTCATGATTTTGATGCTGCTCTTTCGCCTGTAAACCTTGCATTGCCAACTGTTGAAAATGGGCTTGTTCAGCCAGTAACTCAACACCTTTATTGATATCTTGCTGTTGCCAAAAATCAATCACTAAGCACTTTGCTTTTCGTAACTTTAGTATGCTAAACAAACGTATAAAAATGACCGCCCACGACGCTAAAGACATCGCTAATAAAGAGAAGCCAACAAATTTAATGACTGCATCACTTTGCTGCCACAGCGCTGCAATGCCATAAGGGTTTTCCATTTCATTCTCCAACAACCCGTTGTTTATAAAAAATTTAGCCGCAATGCGGCTAAGATAAAATTGTAAAAACGTATGAACTCGCTTTATTTAAAAGTGCGCCGTAAAGGTAAGACGAGAAGTGCGGCCCGGCCCCGGCATTAAACTGAGCGCTAATGCATCGAGATAAAACTCATTGGTTAAGTTAGCAATATTAAAGTTAACGTCCATATTATCTGTTATTGCATAGCGCGCATATATATCAACTAATGTGTAAGCCTCTGTTGGTATATGTGGGGCTGTACCATGATAATTTTGCCAGCTTGACTGCCTGTCATAGCTTGTATCTGGCGCCCCCGTATAAGTCATTCTCATACCAATATCTCCAGCACCATTTAGCCACTTAAACCCCAAAATAGCAGCCACTGATTTCTTCGGCGGAATATGATTTGATACATACATCCCAGAGAAACCTGAACTAGAACAATTAGGAATATCAATTTGTCTCCATGAAATCATAGGGTTATCACGAAATGATTGAGCGAGTTCAGCATCACACAGCTTGGCTTCGGTATAATAGGTGGCGCTTACATCGCCATAAAAATTACCATATTCCAAACGAGTTTGTAACTCAATGCCACTGGTGTTAAAACTGTCTGAATTACCGATAGCCAAACTAACATCTGTAGACTCTATTAATTCTTTATCTACAGAACGACGAGTAATATAGTTTTTAATTTGATTATCGAAGTACACAACTTTCGCACGCAAAACAAGATCATCCACTAATTCATCATTGAGATATGAAAGGCCTATTTCCTTATTTTTTGCACACTCTGGGTCAACATCGAAAATACGCCTTGATACTGACCAGCCCAATGTAGATTCCATTATGCTTGGCATACGTAAAGCTTCACTATATCGAGCATATGCAAGCCATGATTCGTTTAACTGCATATTTAATGCAATGTTAGGTGCAAAGCCATCGTGCTTACGCGACATTTTATCGCCAACGGTAAAAGTGCCTAACGATAAACCGTACTCATACCCACCAACATAACTAGATTCGAAATTTATAGAGCTAATATCGCTCGGCTCTTCTCCCCACTTTTCAACCATCCCTACGCCTGTTAAACGAGGATCGGTGATGTCACTATACTCACCATTTTCATCCCTAAACCAGCGAACATCTCCTAAACTCGATCCATCATCACCAAACAGCGTGATATTTTTATACTTTTTCGTATCTTCAACCCAATTAGCGTTATTATCATGTACCTTAAACCAAGAGTAACGTCCACCCAGCTCAAGGCTCAACCAGTCTATTGGTGACCACTTAGCTTGTAAGAATACACTGCTCTCGTATCGATCCCCATCCCTATGGGTACGATTATTTTGAATATCATCTTGCGAATATTTAACGCCATCGCCTTTGCCTACGGATTCTTTTTGAAAGCTATAACCATAATCTAAAGTTGTTGTACCAAAGCGTTCACTATTGAATATGCTTTGATTACTAATATCAAACCCAGATCTAAGCGAGGCTGTTTTTGCTAAATAATACACATCGATACATGACTCACATTCATAACCAGCGGGAGGCTCTTTACCTTCTAGAGGATTACCAAATGCAAAACCGTTATAAGCTGCAGAATCAGTCTCCGTATGCCATAAATTAATATTTAAATTATGTAGTAAAGGGTTTGTTGGCGATGCATATTTATAACGTGCGCTGTAGCTATCGATACTTTGCTTCGATGGTTTCCATTGCATTAATGTATCACCATCGTTACGAAATATTTGCGACGCCATGATTTCGCCGTACTCGGCTTGGTACTTTCGATAGCTTAACTCTAATTTAGAATCAGCGTTAATTTTAAGGGTTGGCTTAATAAGTAAAGAGGTGCTTTTATTCGCAGTATTGAGTACTTCTTCTCCGGGTTTATAAAAGCGAGCGATCCCTTCGTTCACCTCGGTGTACTTTTCTTCAACCCAAGCACCATCCACTTCATTCCAGCGACTTTTTTCTTCGTCATAAAAGTAGTCTTCGCGGCCTTTTTCTCCTGCGAAGTAATTACCAATATCACGACGTGAAGCAGCTAGAACCAAGTCAAAGCCATCTTGTTCAGTGGCATAAGCAATATTGGCAAATTCACCATCACTAGCAATAAGACTGGGCGCATCTGTACGTGGTATTGCTGCAAACTTATCTTGTGCATCAATACTATTACTTTGCATCCCCACTTTAAGTCGCACGCCATGATGCTCACCATCACGTAAAATATCAGCTGTCTTTAAAGTTTCCATCACCACCACCCCACCGACAGCTCCCATACCTTGGGCATTGTTTGCGGGGCCTTTGTCGATAGAGACGGTGCTTATTAGGTCAGGGTCGATGTATGCGCGATCAGAAACCCCTGCATAGCCTCGGTATACGGTGTTGCTTTGAATGCTGCCATCAATGACTACTGGAACGCGATTTTGACCTTGTACACCACGAATATTTACATCAATAGCGCCACCATTACGCGATTCACCAACCTCAACCCCTGGGATCCCTTTGAGCATATCACCGGCTGAGGTGCCACGAAATTGCTCAACGTATTGACTATCTAATTGCACGTTTGAGCTGGTTTTTAGGTATGGTAAATCTTCTGCGGCAACACTATCTTCATCAAACATACCTGGCGCAACATAACCACCCACCACTGAAAGCGCCGCTAAGTCTGTCGCTGATTTAGAACTATCTAACTTTTTTAATATAATTGAATTACCTTCAATCGTTGCAGTAATCCCCGTATTTTGCAGCACCTGATTTAAAGCGTCGCGCACTGTAGCTGGTCCTTGTAATTCAGGGGCATTTAATGAATCAACCAACTCAGGTTCAAAAATAAGGGTCATATTTGACTCTGAGGCGAGTTGATTTAACGTCATCTCAAGAGGCTGAGGCTTGATATCCAACATCATTACAGTGGTATTTGCCATAGCAGGCATAGCTAAACCGATGCCAATTGCCAAAGCAACGGTTGAAAACTGCATTTTTTTCATTTTATATTCTCATGTTAATTCACTACCCAATAAAACGAATGAGAATAATTATCCCTCACCTATAACTTAATATTTATGTCTGAATTAAGTATTTTTATAAGAATTTAAAATGTAAAAACGCCATTTATTTAACAGCGCTTTATTTGCGAGGCTGTATTAGCCAATGATTATGTTTTGCGACAACCTCAACGGGTAATATTTTAGGCAATAGCTGAGCGGTATTCGTAATATCATTCAATTGAAACGTACCACTGATAGTAAGCCGGCTTAGTTGCTGCTGCTCCAATTGTAGTTTTTTAGCCTGATAACGATTTAGCTGATCAATAGCAAGGTTTAATGGCGTGTGAGAAAAGCGAATTTGTCCATGTTGCCACATGGCAAACTGTGTAGCTGCAAGCTCAACGGCACGATCATCGTAGCTGTAATAACCTTGCTGTGCTTGTAATAATGTATTACCTAGCGTTGGATCATAAACGCTCACCTTGCCACGTTCGACAGCAATGATTGCATCATCTTCGACTCGATTAACATTAAAGCGGGTCCCCAATACTGTTACCGTAATTTCATCTACTACAACCAAAAAAGGCCTATGTACTTGTTTAGCTACATCAAAGATAGCCTGCCCTTTATGCAACTCTATACGTCGCTGTGAGTCATTATAATAAACAGCTAAACGAGTATCACTGTCTAGTGTGATCTCGCTACCATCAGATAAGGTAAACGAACCTGTTTCACCTACGGATGTTGTATAAACCTCAGGGTTAGGCTGCATATAAAAAGAAAAACCAATAAATGCAACTACCACAGAGGCCGCTATTGCGACTCTTCTTGGCCATTTCAGCACTTTTTTGTCATTTTGGATGGGAAGTAAAGCAAGTAGGTTATTAACGGTATCTGCAGGAAGGTTAGAAAGCTTTGCATCTAATGCTAAACATTGCTTAAA
Organism: Pseudoalteromonas sp. APC 3893; assembly: GCF_030408095.1. Lineage (NCBI taxonomy): Bacteria > Pseudomonadati > Pseudomonadota > Gammaproteobacteria > Alteromonadales > Pseudoalteromonadaceae > Pseudoalteromonas > Pseudoalteromonas sp. APC 3893. The sequence continues at coordinate 25,824 of NZ_JASDCD010000006.1, read as the reverse complement.
AGCACGACTGTTATCAGGATCCTCTTGTAGCCATTGCTGCCATTGCTGTAACAGCTCTTGGCTCGGGTTTTCTTGTAAGCGCAATAACCACTGCATTGCTTGTTCAAATGACGGGGTATTATTTTTAGTATTCTTCATTTGCTATTAATATCTCACGACAACGACTCATTGCTTTGATTAAATGTTTTTCGACCATACTTTGGGAAATCTGCATGTGCTCAGCTATTTGCGCCTGACTGAGGCATTTGTATTTATACAATACAAATGCCTCTCGGCACTTTTCAGGCAAACTCGCTACACATTGCTCTAATGCGTCAAGTTGCTGCTGAGCCATTAATGTTGATTCAGGGTTTAAGTGCTCTTGAGCGTATATCGCACTTTCTGCTTCTGGCAGCGCAGTAAATTGACATACTTTTTCACGACGATAAAGGTCAATCAATAAATTGTTTGCGGTTTTTAAAATTAAAGCACGGTTTTCAGTTTCTTTATTTTTATCAAGCTGCTTTGTATCTTGTTTTAATAGTCGGGTTATCGCTTCTTGGATCAAGCTCTGCGCTTTATCACGGCAGCCCGTTCGCCGCGCCATAATATTTATGACGTTGCTAAAATCGGAAAAAGGCATAGTTTACTACTGCGTTGTTAAAACAGGCCCTATTTTAATACAAAATAGAATTAAACTTAAATAGTAATAATTATCATTTATTGTTGATAAAAAATTCAATAGGCAATAATAATTTATGAGGAGCGGTTAAACCCTTCGGCACTTTGGGTAAAGGCGCTGCATCTGCTACTGTTTTTAATGCGGCTTTATCGAGCACGCTCACACCTGAACCTTTAACTATTTCCAGCGCTATCACCTTGCCATCACGCGCCAATACCACTTCCAAATACACCACGCCTTGCTGCTTTTTCATAATCGCACTTGTCGGGTATTTACGATACGCCATTAAGTGCGTCAGTAGATTTGCCGTCCAACTTTGCTTACCTTGAGCCACCAGTTGCTTAGACACACTATGTTGCTGTTTTGTTGTGGTCGCTACCGCTTGGCGTTTCGGCTGCTCAATTGCTGGCGGTGTAGGCTGCTGCTTTTTAGTCTTTGGCTGCACTTCTTGCTGTTTTTTACTTAACGGTTTAGGTTCTGTCACTGCCACTTTAACTTCATCTGGCTGTTTTTTAGTGAGTATTTTTTGTTTTTTTACCGGCTTTGGCGGGGGCATATTTTGCGTTACTGCCACTTGGCTCAGCGCCGCTTGTTCCGCTACTTTTTTAGCGTCTGAAACTTCAGGTTTAGGTGCTTGCGCCGCAATTAACTCTACCGCAATAACATTCGGTTGTTGTACTTGTATTGGCTGTGCTCTGCCTGTGAATTGAAAAAACACTAACCAAGCGATTAAAAAATGACACAACATAGCGAATAATACGCCCTGTATCACTTTAAAATATGGTTTAGATGAAGGCTCATTTACTTGACTAGGCTTGGAACATAGGTAGTTAATCACTAGCAAGAAGAGCAGTAAGCAAAAACTCACCAGCCAGATAGATTTACTTGTTAAGGCAATAATAATTAAACTAATAAACATACCAAGCGAAGCAAAATATTTTGCTTTTATGGGCACCACTCGTTTTGTTTGCCAGTTAACTAAGGTGTTACCGAACTTGGGGTGATTCAATAGCCAAGCTGCAAGCTTATCATTTGAACGGGTAAAGCATGCAAGTGCTAGGATTAAAAAAACAGTAGTCGGCATAACAGGCAGCAGCATGCCTATTATAGCCAAGGCTACGCTAAGGCAGCCTAGTATAAAATAGATGAACTTTTTGATTGGCAAAGTTTGCCTAAATGCGGCGCTTAACACTGATTAAGACAATTATTGATAAATAACATCAAGCAGCTGATGAGCAACAGCAAACGCATCTTTTGCACCTTGATAAAGCTCTAGCTCTTCATCTGCATTTAATTGTAACGCTTCAACTGCTTGCATAAACTCACGCCATTGACTACCACGACCATTACCTGGACCTGCTAAAAAGCGGGCACCAAAATCAGCATCAAGGCCTAATTGAGTTACCTCTTTGGCTAGCATGGCAGCACCAAGCTTCGAGCCTTCAATAACATATAACCAGCCTACTGCTTGTGCTAATGTTAGGTCTTCGATTTTAATTTGCTCAGCTAAACCCTCTGCTTTCATGCCTAGGTCTTGTAAATCGAGTGCAATAGCATCACAGCGATTTCTGCTTGCTAAGTCATCAAAAAACGCAGTTAACTGCTGACTGTTATAAATTGACACAACATGATTTAACAATAAATACTGAAAACGTAAAAAATCACCGTAATTCTCTTTTGAGGCAAAAGGTGATTGCGCCATAATTTTATTATCTAAGTTATCGTGTACTTCAGCTGTTGTACGCTTGAGCTGCGACATGCGTGGGAAGTTTACTTGGGCTATGCTAGACATAATTTGATTCTAATTTACCATCGTTACTTATAAAGACGAATGAACCGGTAATACCCACACCAATAAATATAATTTTTTTTCAGGAAAGTTCATAGTACAGTTATTTATGTAATAGTTACCAATTGACCACCCTATTTATATTTGTCAGGCATGTTATTTATTATGAAAGTAAAAAATGTTTTCACTGCATATAAAAATGCATGCTATCAAGCTCTGGGGCTATCTTTTGTGGCTTTAGGCATCATTGGTATTGTATTGCCTGTAATGCCTACGACTATTTTTTTTATTTTGGCGTTAGCCTGTTTTACCCGCTCATCACCCACACTGGCGGCTTGGCTACTCAGCCACCCTCGTTATGGCGTCACCTTGCAGCAATGGCAAGCATATAAAGTAGTGCCCAAAAGAGCGAAATTGTTTGCAGCAACGGGCATGTTTATCGGGTTAATCATTTTGATGCTTGGCCACCCTCCTTGGTGGGTTGTTGGCTTAGTCGCTAGCATTGAGATAGTGGTGATGATCTACTTACTTTCTCGCCCTTCAACAGCGCCTAAAGTGTAAATTTCGTAAATGTTGTTGTGATAACTAATGCAAATCATTACCATGTGTTGCATTATGCCTATAACATTTTTAATTATTTATGCCGTTAATTAATAAGCGCACGCTATATAGCACTAGCCGTGCACTGCACATTTACCTATCAACAGCCTTGTTATTTTTACTCATTTTATTTTGTATCAGTGGCATAGTGTTAAACCATGTCGATTGGCTTAAAGGTGACAAAAATGATGGCCAATACACAATCGCCTTACCAGAGACCTTGGTAACAAAAGCGAATGAAAACCTAAACACCTTACCAACGCTCTATTCTGAAATCGAAGCTTACCTAGCTACTGAGCATGGCTTAACGAAAGTAAAAAGTATTGATTGGGAAAAAGAAGATGCGCTAGTTATGCTTGATTACCCGCTGCCCGCTGGTTTTGCCTTTGCGGAATTCGACTTTATCAGTGGCGAGCTTAATTTAGAGTATCAAACTGGTGGCATTTTAAGTTTAATTGGTGACTTGCACAAAGGTCGCCATACAGGTGAAGCATGGAGCTGGGTGATTGATATATCAGCCGTGCTGATGATTTTATTTGCTATCACCGGCATGATTATTTTATTTCAAAATAGAAAAAAACGCTTAGTAGGAATATGGCTAACTGTGCTTGGGGTCGCAACACCTGCAGTCATTTATTTTTGCTGGGTTCCGCAACTTAAAGGAGTGTCTTAATGTTAAAACTAAACACCTTATTTGGCGCAGTAATATTATTTACCGCGGCTTTATTTCAATCAAATGCAGATGCATCCGAACTTGAAATTGAGTTCACCTTACCTGATCTTGATGTACAGCCTTACCACCGCCCATACGTGGCCGTTTGGCTTGAAACTCCCAAGCGTAAGCATGTAACAACTGTTGCATTGTGGGTAGAACAAGCTGAGTGGTTTAAAGACTTACGTCAGTGGTGGCGTAAAGCGGGCAAAAGCGATGCTAATTTTGACGGTGTAACAGGCGCAACAAAACGCCCAGGCAGCTACACAATTAATTGGGATGGCAAAGATCTCGAAGGACAAGCTGTCACGGCAGGTAAATACTTACTTAATTTAGAAGTAGTACGTGAAGAAGGCGGTAGAGATTATAAACGTGTAGAACTTGATTTAAGCAAAGACGGTAAAATCACTATCGAAGGTAAAAAAGAGTTCTCAGAAAGCTTCGTCACTATCAAAGCCAAGTAACAATATTAAGTAACTAGCAAGTAAAAAATAGACTTATACATTATTTTAATAAGGAAAGATTATGAAAATCAATTTACTTAAAAGCGCATTTATTGGCGCGCTTACATTTACAGCCCTTGCCTCTAGCTATGCAAGTGCGCATGCACAATGGTTAGTACCTTCTCATACTTCGCTATCTGGTGATAAAGCACACTATGTAATGATCGATGCTAGTATCTCTAATGAAATTTTTGCTCCTGATAAAGCGTATCGTCCAAAAGAAAAAGGCGCTGAGTATGACGATAACCTGATCATGGCAATTGGCCCAGACGGTAAACCTGTTAGCGACCAAATCCGCGCTTACTTTTTACAACGCAAAAATTCAGCTGCGGTAAAACTAGCAAGCGAAGGCACTTACCACATTGCATTGAAACGTGAACCACGTTTAATGACTTTCTACAAAAATGCAGCAGGCGAACGTCGTCGTGTATTTGGTCCAAAAACAAGCAAAGATATTCCTGCAGATGCAAAAGATGTGAGAACAACAAAGGCATTCTCAACGGTTGATACATTTGTTAGCCGTAACGGTACTTCAAAGCCTGCGCTTCTAGGTAGTGGTTTAGAGATCAGCGGCCCTACTCATCCAAATGACTTATTTGTTGGTGAAGAAGCGCGTTTTCAACTATTAAAAGATGGTAAACCAGCTGCAAATGTTGAGCTTGCTATTTTAAAAGGTGATACGCGCTACCGTAACGAACGTAACGAAGTAAAAGTAACCACGGATAAAGAAGGATTTTTCGCAAATACGTGGCAGCATCCTGGTTTATACCTTATTGAAGCAAGCATTAGCGAAGACTCTAAAGAAAAAGGTATCGACAGCATTCGTTATTCTCTATCTACTACTCTAGACGTAGCACCAGAATAATTAACGTTTGAATGTAAGTGGTTAGCATTGCTAACCACTTTTTATTTTCACTACTATTTAGTCTCATACACCATCTAAACTTTCGATATTTTCTTTACTGAAATAAATTTCTTTTAAAACAACACGTTAAATATTGGCTTTATTCTTGCCTTTAGAGACAAGTAATTAATCTAAATTAAAAAACGGGCACATAAATAATGACCAATAAATCCCTTTCTTTACTAACTAAAGCTCTTCCTATTGCCACTAGTCTATTCTTGCTCAGTGGCTGTATTGTGCATATTTCAACCTCAGGTTCAAATATACAACAGCAACAACAACTCTCACTGTCAGCAGCACAGTTACAGCAACTTTCTATTGATGCTGAATCGGGGTCATTACAAATAATTGGCTCAAGCACCGCCACTGAAATCACCGTAGATGCGACTATTTATACAGCAAAGATAGATGACGCTTACACTCTCACTCTAGAGCAAGCAGGCAACAAAGCAGTATTAATTGCAAAAGACTACAACCCAACAGGCATGGTTGTATACCAAGGTAATTCGCCAAGCATTGATTTAGTTGTGACTGTACCAAGTGCATTTAACCTTGATATAGATGATGACTCTGGCGATATTAATATAGCTGGTGTACAAGGCAGTATCGAAATAGACGATGACTCAGGCAGCATCACTATTAATGAAGGGCACAATATTACGGTTGATGATGATTCCGGGGACCTCGATTTGCAGAATATCACCGGTAATATTGAAATCAGTGACGACTCAGGCAGCATCAATATTCGAGATGTACATGGTAACCTGATTATCGAAGATGACTCTGGCGATATTACCCTGACCAGCATTACTGGCAGTGTCGATATTGACGATAACTCTGGCAGTATCTCTGCTAAACAGTTAGGCAGTTACATCAACATTGAAGATGAATCTGGCGATATTTATGTTGAGCACGTCAATGGCTTAGTCACGATTGAAGACGGCTCAGGGAGTATTCGCGTCAACGACAGCAAAGGCCTAACTATTATTGAAGCTGGCTCAGGCGATTTAAGCATTGATAATATCAATGGCCCGGTAAAACTCGACTAAATTTAACAAACCTGATCGGCACGGTTATGCTATTCAGTTAGCGTGGCCGTCAACCTACTAAGCTTCAAAGGCTATCAAAATCGTTGCTAGATGACATAAACACACCTTTCGAAAATCTAAATTTAAGGCATACTTACATCTAATCAGCATAATCTTGGAATCTGCAATGTTAGAAGTTGCTTTAATTTACTTAGCCGCAGCGATTGTTGCAGTGCCAATTGCAAAACGTTTAGGGCTTGGCTCTGTGCTTGGCTATTTATTAGCGGGGATTTTAATTGGTCCGTTTATTTTAGGTTTAGTAGGAGATCAAACCTCCGTCATGCACTTTGCTGAGTTTGGCGTGGTGATGATGCTGTTTTTAGTCGGCCTTGAGTTACAACCAGCTCGGCTTTGGAAATTACGCCACTCTATTTTAGGTCTCGGTGGCTTGCAAGTCACACTAACTGCGATGCTCATTTTTACCATATGCTATTGGTTATTAGCAATGAAATGGCAAAGCGCACTGGCTATCGGCTTAATGCTAGCGCTATCATCAACAGCCATTGTATTACAAAGCCTTGAAGAAAAAGGCTGGCTAAAAACCGAGGCGGGTCAAAACGCCTTCTCTGTATTACTTTTTCAAGATATTGCAGTTATACCTATTTTGGCTTTACTACCTTTGCTTGCATTTGAACCACAATTAAATACCACTGACATAAATCATTCTCTCACAGCCGACTGGCCCGTCTGGGGGCAAGTAATGGCTTCGGTAACTGTTATAGCAGCTATTATTTTAGCTGGTAAGTATATTTCAGCGCCGCTTTTTAGGTATATCGCCGAGACTCGCATGCGCGAAATATTTACTGTTTTTGCATTATTTTTAGTTGTCGCTATAGCAATAATTATGCAAAACGTGGGCTTATCTCCCGCACTCGGCACCTTCTTAGCTGGTGTGGTTTTAGCAGAAAGTGAGTTTCGTCATGAACTAGAAGCCGATATTGAGCCGTTCAAAGGGTTATTACTAGGGCTGTTCTTTGTTGCGGTTGGTGCATCGATAAACTTTGCTCTGTTGTTCGATCAGTTTGCTAATGTAGCTATGCTTGTGGTGGCTTTAATTGCCGTGAAAGCCGCAGTACTATATGCACTCGCTCGTGCTTTTAAAATACACCAGACACAACAATTACTCTTCACTTTAGCCTTAGCACAAGGCGGTGAATTTGCATTTGTATTATTAACAATGACCAACTCACTGCAAATTCTCACACCGGAACAAAGCAGTTTAACCACCCTTGTAGTGGCAATATCGATGCTGGTCGCTCCTTTACTTCTTATGCTTTACGACCAACTGCAAAAACGCAGTAATATAACCAGTGTGCCTGCATTTGATAAACCAGAGCAAATAAGCCCAGCTAAGCATGTGATCATCGCCGGTTACGGTCGGTTTGGGCAAATTATGGGGCGTTTATTGAGTACCCAAGGCTATGATATTAGCGTTCTTGATCACAGCCCAAGTCAGATTGATTTACTGCGCCGCTTTGGCAATACCGTACATTACGGGGATGCCGCCAGAAAAGAGCTCCTTGAAGCTGCTGGCGCAGATACCGCACAATTGCTGGTAATTGCTATTGATAATGCTGATAAAACACTTGAAATAGTTACCCTAGCCCGAAAACACTTTCCACAACTAAAAATAGTGGCGCGCGCAATCGACCGCCGCCATGCTTATCAACTACTGCAACTCGAGGTCGATGCATTTAACCGTGAAACGGTCGATTCGGCTATAAACTTAGGTGTTGAAACCCTTGAATTGTTAGGTAACTCAAAAGAAGATGCACAACGCGCTGGACATTTATTTAGAGAGCATGATCGCGAGTCTGTAATAAAACTAGCAAAACTTTGGGGCGACGATCACAGCTACGGCGTAGCTGTGCGTCAACGTACAGAAGACTTAAAACAAGTACTCAATCAAGATAAGCAAGCCCGCTCAAGCCTCAATACCTGCGACCAAGGCGATTGCGAGAAGCACACTAATAGTACTTAGACTTAAGTTATTACTGTTACTTAACTAAGTTTTAGTGTTAAGGGTATTTGTTAAAGATAAAGCCAGCACTTCTAGTTTCTAACCCAGTGCTGCGCTAAACTATCGGCATCTAAGTCATTGAGTATTTATCTTGCCTACAAATGCGACTCTTCGTCAGCCTTATTCTGTATTAGTGGTTATTTATAAAAAGAATAAAGATTTTTTATTAATTCAACGAACTGATGACGCTAACTTTTGGCAATCTGTGACAGGTGGTATTGATGAAGCTGAAACACCACAGGACACAGCGCACCGAGAGCTTTTAGAAGAAACAGGCATTGATGCCCGCGCATTAGGGATAACCATACGCGATCATCATAAAACCAATCAATATGCTATTCGTGAGCAGTGGCGGCACAGATACCAAGACGATGCATTAATAAATACCGAGCATGTGTTTAGCATCTGTGTGCCAGACGATATTACTATTCTACTAGACCCTAATGAACACACCGATTTTATATGGCTTACTCAACAACAAGCCGCAGAAAAAGCATGGTCACCCAGCAATCGCGATGAAATACTTAACTTAAAGTAGAAGCTACAAATACTTTAACCACGGCTTTTGAGTTGCTCGCTTGTACTGACTAAACCATTTAGTTGGCCAATACAAACTAATAGCTAATGAAGCCGCAATTAGCCAAATCCAGCCAATGTGATCAACACCAAAATAGCTGCCCTGATTAGCACCATACACAGCATGGCCAATAGCGTATATCACGAGCAACGCATAAAGGTGAACTATATAGAAAAACATTGGTACAGAGCCATAAATGCGCAGTGCATTTAAAAAGCGATTTAACGGTCGCTCAAATAGCCATAAACCAAAAAACATCAGCGCTAAAGTGATTAATAAAAAACTTAATGATGGTGGGTATTTAGTCACATTAAATACCGACATTAAGGTCTCTGCGGTGCTTGCAAATTGCTGCCAAGGCAAGGTCTCACCATAAATATTAAAACCACGTAAAATAGCAAAAAGTGCAACACAAACGAAGCCTAAACTGACTAACCATTGTTTACGGTCATCGCTATCGCGACTAGCCGCATAAAGTGGGCCTGCACAATAACCAAGTAGTATCACGCCAACCCAAGGCAGAACTGGATAACTAACTTTTACATCAATTAAACCACCTTGGGAGATATAACCGCGGTCATGCAATATAGTCCACAGAGTATAACCCCATTCATCTGGGCTAATACTAATTGGAGTAAGTAAGTTATGACCAAACACAATTAGTAAACCTAACAGCAATAACACCCGTTGCGGTAAATTAATTAGTAGCGCGAGCGTGAGCATACACAAACCGATTGCCCACATCACTTGCAGCCAAATCGTATGAAAATAGCCCATCCACGAAAAACAAATAACCGTGACTTCAAGGGCAATTAAAAATAGCCCCCGTTTAATCAAAAAGCTACGTGCTGAACGCGCAACACCATTCGCTGGGTGACTATACAACCACGCCGAAAGGCCGGTTAAAAATATAAAGGTAGGCGCACAAAAGTGCGCCGCAAAACGGCTCCAAAAAAGTCCTGGGCTTGTTGCGTCTACATCCATAGGATCAGACACCTGCATATGCAAAAAAAACCGTTCACGAACATGGTCAACAAGCATTAATAAAATAACCACACCACGCATTATATCAATGCTGTGGATACGGTTTTTAAGCTGCTTAGAAGTCATACGTTAAACCAAGTTTGAATTGTGTTGGCGCACCAGGGTAAGCCCATAAAGCGTTGTAACTACTGGCGATATAACTTTCATCAAATATGTTATCCACATTGAGTGATACTGCCGTACGGTCGGTTACTTGCCATTTAGCAAATAAGCCGACTAATTGATAACTCGGTAGACGGAATGTCAAATCCGCAGGATCGCCAAGTCGGTCTGAAATATATTGATAATGACCACCAATTTTGATGTCTTGCTCAAATACACGGGTATCATGATTTAATGAAAGCGAAAAGTTATTCTCAGGTACGTTAACTAATGGGCTGCCTTTTGGAATTGGTACTAACCAATCAACATTAACAACATCATTCGCTGTTTCAGCCTTTACATAGGCGTATGAGATTGTGTATTCAGTATTAGCTCCTAAACTGCCAGTTACATCAACTTCCACACCTTTACTGCTTACTTTACCAATAGGTCTTGAATAACCATTATCGTCAGCCACCAACATATTATCTTTGCCTGCATCAAATAAAGCAATCGTACCGCTGATGTCATCAAAGCCAAATTTCAAACCTATTTCAAACGAGTCACTTTCTTCAAAACCAAACGGTTCACCCTGGGCATCAGTGCCGCTTAATGGCAAAAAGCCTTCTGAATAACTGGTATAAAGATTAATCGCATCGTTTAATTCATACACCATACCAAAGCGCGGACTAACACGGTTTTCTTTACTAGTTGAGGCAACACCAGATTTGGTTTCAAGAATGTCTTGTTCGATTTCATCAAAACGCAAACCCACCATTACTTTAAAGCGTTCAGTAACATCTAATTGGTCTTGTAAATAGATGCCGTATGCATTTTGTTTTCCGTTGTTTTCATACAACGGCTCAACATCCGGGCCTTCGCCTGTGCTGTAATTTGGTTCATAAATATCAATAGTATACGTGCCATTACCGCCACGATAACGATACAGCCCAGTGCGTAGTTCATAATCATAAGCATCAGCACCAAGCAAAATATGATTAGTGATACCCGCTACTTCAAAGTGACCACTGAGCTCAAAGCGCAAGCTTAAATCTTCGGACTCATAGTCTCGATAGCGATGTTGGCGGGTTAAGGTGTGGCCATCATCAAATAATGATTGGCGTGATGGCGAAAGTTCCGCATCAGAAGAAAAACCATTGAGTGTTGCTGTACGGTAGTTTGCACCCAGTAATAATGTCCAGTCACTACTAAAATCATAGTCATAGCTTAACTGATGGCCCCGTGAATGAACCTTAGTAGGGCCATCGTTTGGATTACCTAAGAAGCGGTTTTCAGGCACAGTATCAAAATTATCGTTAAGAACGACAATACCACGATCATACATCTGCTGTTGATCAACGTACTCAAATTCATACGTAAGTGATGACTCATCGTTAATTTGATAATAAAGCGAAGGCGTGATCACAAACTTATCGTGGTGTACGTAATCTCTAAAACTATCGCTATCTTGCCACGCACCGTTGATTCTAAAAGCGATATCATCTGTAAGGCCGCCAGTGTAATCACCTTGTACACGTTTATGATTGTCACTACCCAGCTCAGCTTTTAATTGGCCTTGCTGATAAAACTGTGGCTTTTTAGTAATTATGTTTACCGTACCTCCTGGCTCAGAGCGACCATATAGAGCCGAACCTGGGCCTTTCAATACTTCAATGTAGTCGATATTTGACACGTCACGTGGACCCGCAAACCCTTTGCCACCACTAAAGCCATTAATTAAATAACCCGACGGCATATTTTCATTACCTGATAAACCGCGAATTGAATAGCTATCCCACAGTGCACCGCCGTTATTTTTACGAGAGATACTAGCAGAGAAATCCAACGCATCTCGAAACTTAGTAATACCATTATCAATCATCAAGTCTTGATCTAAAGTGGTAATAGACTGTGGCAACTCTTTAAGCGGGATACCCCCTCTAAAGGCTTGTTTGTGTTCAATAGTGATAGTTTCTAGGTCTGATTCTGCCGCAACAGAGCCAAACGAAATTGCCGCTACGGCTAAAGATAATGCAGTGTATTTCATAATCGATTTATAATTTATCAGGTACCAATATTTGTCGTTATAATATAACACATTAATATATTACTGTTATACAATAACATCCCAATATTTAGCATAATGACTTGTTTTACTTTACTGAAATAAACACTTGCCATGATTAAAAAACAACCAAGGATAGAAATGAAGATATTATGCGTTTTTTTATTGCTGATAACATCACAATTAGTTCACGGCCAAACTACCAGCATTTCTGATCAGCACCCTCTCGCTGACATACAAGTGCAGTTCTTAGATCAGCAAGGTCGTTGGCATCGACTACAAAAAATACCTAATCACCGATACCCACAAGAGTTACTTAATGTAGAAGGGAAAGGCTGTGCGATTGGTCATTTTGATATTTCGACCTCTGGGCAAGTTAAAAATATTAAAATTGCAAACATCGACCCAACACGCTTCAGCAAACAACTACAAAAAGTGACTCGTCAGTTAATACGAGATTGGCGCTGGCCTGAGCAAGAACAGCAAACAGAGCTCACAATGCGGTTTGATTACTGTTATGAAAGTGATAAAACCCGAGATGAAATCACTCAACACTGTATTACTCAATCAGAACAAGAGTGTGATTAAATATTTATGCTTTAGCGCTATTGAGCCTAAAGCCTGTATTGCCTACAATAGCGCACAATCTATTCAATGCAGATCACAATTATGACTGATACCAATAAACCTGAGTTACCAGACCAATTATCTATCAATCCACGCAGTAAGTTTTATGTTGAAGAAGTATTTGAACATGAAATTGGTGTAACCCTTAATGGCAAAGAACGCTTTGACGTTGAAGAATATTGCATCAGCGAAGGTTGGATCAAAGTAGCCGCACCAAAAGCACTAGACCGCCGTGGTCAGCCTTTACTTATGAAAGTAAAAGGCACTGTAGACGTGTTTTATAAATAACACGGCCTAAGAGCTAGCTTTCAAATACAATAAGCTTAACCATTAAATTTTGTTAAGCTTATTGTAAATTGCGTATTTGGCTTAGAATATAAAGTTAATTGGCCGTTCATACTATCTAAAATTCCTTTCACAATAGCTAAACCTAAACCACTGCCTCCGGTGTCTTTGTGATTCAGCTTGAAAAACCTCTGACATAATTGCTCGCGAGTTACTCCAACTAAGCCTTGCCCTTGATCCGCAATAACAACTAATATATGAGTTTGTTGAAGAGTTAATAACACATCGACCTGACCGTCACCGTGAATTAAGGCATTTTCGAGTAAATTTATAAACACCTCATATAAATGATGCTCAGAACCAATACAGTATTTATATTCTGCTTTTTCTTCAACTGTCACATTAATTATTTTATTTTTCCGCTCAAACTGTGGCAACAATGCTGCTACAGCCTTGCGTAGCACCCTCGATACTTGACTGCTTTGAACCTCTCTGGTTTGTTCTCCGTCATGCTCTAGTCGCGCCAATTGTAACAATTGACTCACTAGTTGCTGTAAACGCTCTATTTCATTTTGCACCAATGAGTAGTCTTGAGTTTGTTGCTGTTTTAGATTATTTAATTGCAAAGAGATAACAGCTAAAGGGGTGCGAAGCTCATGCGCTGCATCTGCAACAAATCGACGCTCGGCCTCAAATGCCAGCTCTAATTTTGCTAATGCACGATTTGCAGCATCAGCAAGCGGCTTAATTTCGGTAGGTAAGCCGTTCACGGGAATTTTTTGAACATCGCCCAAAGGTTGAATTTTTAGCGCAACTGCAGAAGCCGTTTTTATTGAGCTTAAAATCCACCTTACAAGCAAAGGTAATACAATCAAAGAGAGTAGAATACTTAACGGTATCACCAACAAAATGATCCTCTTAACCCTTTGCTCTATTAGTGGCTCCAATAGTTTACGTGTTTGCTGATCATGAACTGATACAACAATGATATTGTCATCTTTGAGTGTAATTGGAACACCTATTCGCCGACCTAAATCTTTAAATAAATGAAAGTACCAGTTACTAGCAAGAATGTTGGGCTTTAGTTTCAATGGTTTGGTTAGGTTTTTTGAATACCAAATTACTTCTCCGTTCGCTGAATATAATGTGTATTCAACAGTATCTGTTCCCAGCTTTAAAGGTAATGTAGTTAGGTCAGTTTGCTCCGTAACACCAGATACAATTCGCTGAGCTTCAACATGTACCAGCGTTCGTCTTAACTCGCCTGTTGTTTGATACATATATGTAGCAGACAGTAGCAACCCAGAGATAAGCATGCACACAAGAGCTATCACTAGTCGCCCAGTCAAACTATTTAAAATGGCTCTAATAAAACTGTTCAACAAGAAGTTTCACCCTGTTTCGTCAGTTTGTAACCCAAGCCTCTCACGGTTTCAATTTCACATTTTGCACCAAACTTCGCTAGTTTTCTGCGCACACGAGATACAACAGCTTCAACTGCATTCGGAGATGATTCTTCGTTAAAGCCATACAACCTGTCTTCAAGCTGATTTTTGATGATTACCCAACCAATTTGTGATGCTAATTCTGTTAGTAGAAGGTATTCTCGACGCGCTAACTTAATCGCTTCACCGTTTATAAACACTTGATTATGAACACTCGATATTGCTAAATTTGCAACTTGAACCATACCATCTGAAAAGTCTCGCGGACGACGCAATAAAGCTCTTAATCGAGCCTGTAGTTCAGACATCTCAAAGGGCTTCACTAAGTAGTCATCTGCGCCGGCATCTAAACCATCAACCCGGCTTTGCAACGCATCTCTGGCAGATAAAATTAAACAAGGGTTTTTATATTTTAACTCCGACCTGAACTGCTTTAGCAGTGTCATACCATCTAAATCAGGTAAGCCTAAATCTAGAATAATTAGATCATAATTGGTCAGCGCGACCATCGACAAGGCTTCTTTTGCCGTACCCGTTGCATCCACCGCAAAGCCATATGATAAAAAGCTATCACACAACAAATCTCGAAGTGCTACATGGTCTTCAATTACTAATAATCGCATTGTTTATTTTTATCTTAACGTTGTCAGGTTTTGGTCAGTTTATGTAGTTATGCTATCAAACACAACAATGATAATAACTATCATTTTCTATAACAAGTAATATTGAGACATGCTTTTTAACATTTATCACAACCTAACTAAGCCATATAAGCCTTTATTAAAGCGTTCTATTATAGAAACGTTCTTACGTACCCTCATAGCTATGTTGGGTGGTTATATAATAACCACATTATGGACAGCAGCTTTGGCAATTACTCTCCCAATGAAATCTGCGGATGCTGTATTAATGGCAACTATGTCTGGTTTCATTATTTTTACTGCTGTTGTAGTCGTTACTTATAAAGTCCAATTTTTAGCTAACTTAGTACTACTTTTTTTAAGCCTATCTTTACTGCCATGGGCAATATTACTCATTAAGGGAGTGCCGAGCTTTGAGTAATACTAAACAACCAGTAAAACCAAATTGGCGCCAAAGCAGTAGCTGGCTCCACACTTGGGTTGGCCTTTTCTTCGGCTGGATTTTATTTATGGTCTTTGTTACTGGCACCTTAAGCGTTTTTCGTGATGAGTTAACGAGCTGGCTAAGACCTGAAGTACTCGCTGTTGAGCATGCTAACCAAGAAGCTGGCTTAGCAAATGCTGTTAATTTTTTAAAGCAACAAGGAAAAGCATCTTATTGGTCTATTAACTTTCCTGATCGTTCGCCGACTATTGATTTAAAGTGGTTTGGCGAAAATGAAAAAGTATCAAAACGAGGAGGAAAATCGGCTCATTTAAATCCCGCAACCGGTGAACAAGTTCAACCAAGAACCACACGATTTATTGATTTTCTATATCGAATGCATTTTGAGTTATATAACTTACCAAGGAGTGGAGCCCGCTGGTTTATAGGCATAGCAACAGTAGCAATGTTTGTCGCTTTGATCTCTGGCGTAATTATTCATAAACGTATTTTTACCGATTTTTTTACCTTCCGTCCGCGAAAAGGTCAACGCTCATGGCTTGATTTACACAATGCAGCCTCGGTGTTGGCTTTGCCCTTCCATTTAATGATCACATTCAGTGGTTTATTGCTTTTAATGTACTTATTGATTCCTTGGGGGATTCAAGCAGCCTTTGACGGGGATGTGCAGCAGTACAGAAAAGCAAGTGGAGGGCGCGGTGGCGGAAGTGTTATTGAGCAAGTTCAAGTTACTCCAACTGAACTATCCAGTATCGGTGGTGACATTGACCTACAACTATCAACACTGACGCTACTTGCTCAAACACACTGGCCTAATGGAGTAAGCTCAATACGAGTAAAAAACCCTAACGGCCAACCGCATTTTCAACTATACCAACTCGGGGCAGATAGTATTGTGAGTCGTGGCCAAAGTGAATCTTTGAGCTTTAATAGTAAATCTAATCGACTCACATTACACACTATTGATTACGATAAAATCAGTACGGCTAGAAGTATTTATAATGTGTTAACAGCTTGGCATCTAATGAGGTTCGCCGATCCCATACAGCGCTGGCTATATTTTGTCGCCGGTATTGCTGGGTCTTTTATGATCGCAAGCGGCCTATTACTTTGGAGCAAACGCCGAGAACAAAAGTATGAGAAGCAAAAATTACCATCAAACCTACGCTGGGTCTCAACACTTAATATTACCGCGATCATGGGACTATTTGTTGCGTTTATAGTTACTTGTATCGCAAATAGAGTTATTGGTTACAGTACAGAAAAAAATCTCAGCACTGAAATTGTGATATTTTTTATTAGCTGGTCAGTATTCTTTGTTTATGCCTGGTTTAGAAATTGGCTGTTTTATAACCCAAAAAAAGCGTGGCGTGAAAGTTTAATCTTTTGTGCTATTAGTTATGCTGCCTTAGCTATTTATGATTTGTTATTTATTTTACCTGAACTTCATAACTCAGCCATTGCAACGGAAATCTTATTAAGCACGACAGTAATTCTTTTGTTATCAGCCCTAGCAGCTTTACTGACAGCCCAATGGCTACAACGAAATAGCCCAATGAAACAAACTAAAGTGACACAAGCATGATACCTGCATTATTTTACGCAATACTTAGCTTTATGGGCTTATTACTAACCATGGGACAACATCAACGAAAGTTGATCAATAAAAAGTTTAGTACAGCTCAAAATTATAGTTTGCAATTTGGTGCAATCGCATTACTTGTTGTTTCATCTTGGCCGTTAACCTCGCAATACGGTACATCTATTGGTTTAATCATGTGGGTAATGCTGTTAACACCAACTGCTTTTGCAGTAATGATGTTGCTTTCTTTCTCAGGCGCAAAAAAATTTTTATACACTCTGGGCTTCTTTTGTTTTTTTAGCCTAGGAGCTCTGATTGTTCAATTAATACTATAAGGCTAAAAATGAAATTATCTTATTTTTCTATGCTGGCGTTAACGCTATCCAGCACCGCGTCCGCTCACACTCTTTTGATAAAACCAACTCAGAATGGTCAAGCTGCAAACATTATGATTACCGAGCAGTTTTTTAAAGGAGATAGAACCTTAAATGCAAATAAATTAACTACACAAACATTAGCAACATCTGGTATTACTTGGCTTTCAAGCAATCAAACACAAGCAAAGGTATTAGAATACCCAATTGCTACAAAACAAAGCTCATTAATTTATAGCACTGCACAACCTCGCTATCGCGGCATTAAAAAAGGAGAGCCCGCAACCACTCCAACTAAAACACTGCGTATTGATGATTTCGCAAAAACATTTATTGGTGCAGATCCAGCCACACCAATACTTTCTGGTCAAAGGTTCGAAATTGTACCTCAACAGCACCCTGCCCTAGCAACAAAAGGGTCGAAGCTACAGTTTCAAGTGCTTTATAAGGGGCAGCCTCAAATTGCCAAAGTCAGTATTTTCCCTCCTGAAGGAGAAAGGGTTCGGATGAAAACATCTGACACGGGTATCTTTTCTGCAACTATAACCGCATCAGGAACTTGGGTCGTTAAAGCGGTATTTAAAAGCTCTGAGGCACAAGATGTTTTCAGCGGCTCTTACGAAGCAGCTGCTAGTTTATTATTTGAAATCTAAAAAAGGGCCTATAGGCCCTAATATTTTTTAAAACTCTAGCTGTAAACCTAAGTTAAAGCGGCGACCATCAAGGGTTTTCCCGTATTCTTCATAGCGTATTTCTTTATTCATCAAATTATAAATACCGCCATACACTCGCAGTGAGTCACTTAATCCATAACTTACACCTGCGTCAGCCAATGTATAGTCTGGGTATTGCCCTGCACCGATTTCACTGGTTTCACTTTTATAGTTAACGCGTGTCCAAAGGTTAAATTTATTACTGACCTGCCAATCTAAAGTTGCATTAAACATTTCTTTAGGTTGATTATTTAGTGGCTCACCTTGATTATCACCTGACGTAATTTCAGTATCATTATACGTGTAGCTGAACGATGTTTTGATATTATCAAAGTAGACAGAAAATGCGGCTTCAATACCTTTTAATTCAGCTGAATCTTCGTTCACATATTGATAAACCCGCTGGTAACCTCGATCTTGATAAACACAATCTTTTGCTAATTCCGAGCTTTCTTCACAAATCACATTCTTACTAATTTTATCATCATAATCAGTTTGATAGACTGTAATGCTGAGGTTGGAATCACGGCTAACAGACCACATAAGTGATGCTTCATAACTGGTACTGGTTTCTGGCATTAAGTCGTCATTACCAACATCTGCGCCGTCAATATTACGTCCACCACCCCCTTCAACCCAATTGGAATCTCCTTCTTTTAGATCAGGAGTTTTATAACCAGTACTAATACCACCTTTAAAAGTAAGCCCATCGGCTAAATGGTAAACAGCGTATAAGCGAGGCGTTAATTCGCCGCCATATTTTTCATCATCACTGTAACGTAAGCCACCAGTTAAACTGAAGTCTCTACTAACAGACCATTCATCCTCAATAAAAATAGCACTATCCCAACGCTCAAGTAAATCTAAGTTAATAGCTCGGGTAGGATGGTAAGCTTCCTGACTACGGTATTGAGCACCAAGAGTAAGGTATTGGTTTTTTAATGGAATTGTAGATTGACTATTAACGGTTGTTCTTTCGTAACGCGAATCTTGGGTAAGGTTATGCATGACTTCATTTTGTGCATAAGTTTGCGTGAAATTGTCTTTACCCCAATCGAAATCATGAGACAGTGTATAATACCGACGATCGGTATCTAACGAACTCTCGCCTGACTTTTCTGCCGTTCCAAATGATGCTCGTTCAGAGTAGCCCGCACTAAATTCTAACTCATTGCCTTCATTAATTTTCCAATATAGCTTAGTGTTCAAATCATTATTAGCATGGTCCTTGTAACCATTAGCAAAGCTATCTTCCTCACGATTGAAGTACGAACCAAAAACCGTCAAGCCTAAGGTATCAGCTTCATTAATTGAACCTGAGGCGTAGTATCTATAGGTATGACTATCACCTGACTCTGATTCAGATTGATTTACAGTTTCTACACCGACACTACCGTTCCATTGAGATGAAACTTTACGTGTAATCACATTAACAACACCGCCAAGCGCATCAGAGCCATAAAGTGATGACATTGGACCACGAACAACCTCAATTCTATCAATGGCTGAAATAGGGGGTAACCATCCAGTTTCTGCACCACCACCAACGCCATTATAATAGGACTGTGATGATCCTTGCGCCTTACCATTAACTAATATCAGCGTATAATCAGATGACATCCCCCGAATTGAAATCTCTGCGGTCCCGCCTTTTCGACCAGGCCCCCCTTCGATTGAAACACCAGGAACCCCCTGTAAAGCATCGGTAATGTCACGGTATGCTTTGCCTTCGATTTCTTCTCGGGTGATAATTGAAATACTCGCAGGCGCGTCAACAAGCATTTGTTCACGACCCGTGGCAGTAATAACAATGTGTTCAAGATCATCTGCCTTACTTTTTGTTTCAGCCATTAAATTATGGCTCGCAACAAGTGCCGAAATGGTGATCAATGAATGAACCGCTAAATACAATTTATTTTTTCGCACAATCTATTTCCACTAAAGATAAAAATTAAAGTGACATTAAAGCCACAGCTAAAAATTATTTTGTTAAATAATGTGCAGCAGTTTCATAAATACAGAAACGTGATTCCTTGGGGGAAGAACTTCAAATTTTAAGTAGGCTGAATTTGACGGGGACAACCAACACGCAAATGATAATGGTTATCACATGTGTTTGCAAGCTTGTACTTAACCTTTTATTCTAAACTAGTAACTTAACAATGAGGCATGCAACGCACTTTTATAGGCCTCGCGTGCTGGTAAAAGTGCCGTTATTATTGCAGCCACAGTGACTAAACCAGCCATCTGTAATGTGTGCCAAGTAAATAAACCTCCAACCAAAAACAAACCGAATTCTGTTGCTAACCAATCACCTAACATCATTAAGCTTGCACTAAGTAGTAGCACTGAGCTCACACTTGCCGCAAGAACAACCACTAACGCCTCGAGCAAAATTAAACTTAAAATAACTACCGGGCTGGCACCAACCACTCTTAACACGGCGATTTCACCTTTACGTTGTTGCATAGATGCAAGCAACATAGTTGATAAACCAAATAATGACGAGAGCAATACCAATAAACTGATCACACGTAGTAACTGCTCTACCGTGCCCATAAGCTGCCATAATTCGGTCATAGCAACGCCTGGTAACATGGCCATTAGTCTATCTTTACGGTAGTTGTTGAGTTGTCGTTGTAATGTAAACGTTGTGAATTTGGATTTTAGCCCTAGCATCACCGCTGTAACACTTTTTGGGGTTAAATCTATTGCGCTATTATCGTTTAGCAGCAGGCGTTGTTTACTTGCAGGTAAGTGAATGGCTTCAATTGCGGGTAAGCTAATGTGTAAAGTGTTGTCGACTGGTGTACCCGTTGCTTTTAGAATCCCTGAAATGACAAACGGTGTATTATCGTGCTTGGTAAAGCTGGTGCTGCCAATACCATGTGCTATAACTATTTTATCGCCCAATTTGTAGTTTAATTTTTTAGCTACATCGGCGCCAATCACCACATCAAATAAGTCGCTAAATACCTTACCACCTTGCATTTTCAATGGCTGTGCATCACCGTATTTATAATGTTTAAAATAACTCTCATCGGTGGCCATAACCCGAAACCCTCGGTGTGAATCGCCTAGCGATATGGGGACTGCCCACTCTACTTGCTTATTATTTTTTAATAACTCATAGCTTTCATAACTAATATTATTAGTTGCGCTGCCCATTCTAAAAACAGCATATAACAGCAAGTTCAGTTGCCCACTAGGTGCCCCAACAATCAAATCTACACCGGTTATAGAACGACTAAAACTCTGCTTGGCTTGTAATCGAATATGCTCAACACTCAGTAGCACACTAATACTTATCAACAATGATAAAAACGTAAGCACCACTGACTTTCGTCGGTTTGCTAAGCTTTTGCACGCAAGTGTGATTAACATCTGGCTCCTAAGTAGTTCATCTATACAAAAACACATGTGATATGTTATAACAAAATATAGTTGAGTTTATAGTCGTTATTTCTTATGTTTCGTGATTTACGCTTTGCCAGACACTTATTTTTATTATTAGTACCGTGTTTTTTAGTTGCTTTAAGCTCCCACGCCAATGTCAGCCAACCGGTAAGCTATCAGCAATTAGAGTGGACGCAGTTGATGCCTGCTGATGACTTGGATGCTTTATTAAACCCACCAGAGTCTTTATACGACATTGAAGATGGCTCAGAGCAAGACGATTTAGATGTATTCAAAGAAGGTGATGTGGAAGACCCTGAAACCACTCGTTACTTACAAGCATTATCGTCAAGCAGAGTGATAGCTGAATTTGACCAAAAAGCTATTCGTATCCCTGGGTTTATCGTGCCTTTGACCTCAAATGCAGAGCAAAACGTCACGGAGTTTTTTATTGTTCCTTACTTTGGCGCATGTTTACATATGCCACCGCCACCACCGAATCAAATAATCTATTCAACATCTGAACAAGGTATTAAATTGGATAGCTTGTATGAGCCGTTTTGGTTTGAAGGTACGTTAGTAATTGAAAGCATTGAAAACAGCGTGGCGAGTTCAGCGTACCGGCTTCAGCTGAACAATGTAGCACCTTACGAAGAGTGAGTTATAAGGCATGCCATTAATTGCGCCTGCCAATGAGCATCTGTTTGGGTGGCGATTATTTCGAGGCGGCTTTCAGCCACTTTTTCTAACGGTAACTCAGTTAACGTATCTGCTGTAAAGTTGTAACCGAATGTGCCTTGCTCTGTGAGTATAACAGCCTTCACACGTTCTACTTGCAAGCCACTCAACCAAGTGTACAGCGTATCTCTGTTAAAAATTTTATCCGCCGCAAAGCGCCAACCAATAGCTTGGTAACCTTCACCTTTATTTTCAACCATTAGCATGCCAGATGCTGGGATGGCGACACTGTTAATATCTGATGTATGACTGCGTTGATGTTGGTGCTCATGGTGGTGATGATCGTGGCTATCACGATTCCATGCCGTCTTTGATTCACCCTCTAACAATGCAGGTTCAATTAAGCCTTGCTCAGCAAAAATCACCGGAATTTGCTTACCTTTGCGTGCTCTTACATAGTCTTGCAATAGGCTTTTATCCCCTGCTTGATAAAGATCTTGTTTATTACCCAGAATAATATCCGCAATATCTATTTGTTGGTTGAATGTATCGTGGCTAGTATAGCGAGTGTCATGTAGCTTTCTTGCATCAACGAGTGTCACATTATTTTGAATATCCAACACATTTTGATAGTGCGCAGAATTTAAAACCTCTAGCACCTCTTTTGGATGACCAAGTCCTGTCGGTTCAATTAATAACCTGTGTGGTTGGGCCTGTTTTAATAGTTGGTTTAGTGCAACTTGCATAGGCAACCCAGCTGTACAGCACATACAACCACCGGGCACTTCTGTTATAAATACTTCGTCGCTTTTTCCATTTAAGTTATTTAGTAAACCGCCATCAATACCGATTTCGCCAAACTCATTTACTAATACGGCCCAACGTTCACTCTCTGGTTTATGTTTAAGTAATGACAAAATTGCCGTTGTTTTACCTACCCCTAAAAAGCCAGTAATTATATTAGTTGGAATACCTTGTAATGGGTTCGTGCTTGAATTCATAGGGAGTGTTTATAATCTCACGAGAAGAAATAATACAAAGTTATAATTACTTATAACTTGTCGTAGCCTTGCGGAAACTTATGGTCAATAACCACCGCATTGTGAGCATGTAAACTTTCTTGATGCTCAACTTTGAACCAATAATCCGATATTTTCTCGTTGTTTTCCAGCGCTTGTTTTAAACGCCTTGCAGCATCTTCACAAAACATCAGGTTTTCGGCATTTAATTTTGCAAATGCTTGCTCGTCTTCGCGTTTTACCGCTGTTTGTACGGGCGTACCAATCACGTCTTCAAAGTTTTTGATCAGCGCTGAAAAGTCAGGTAGCTCACTATGCTGTAATTGTAACTTTAAATATGCAAATGAACGTTGACTATGCGGTGTAGCAACAGAGCCTTGTTGCGAGCTTATCCACGTTAATAATGCCTCTTTTGATACCGACTCTTCGCTAAATTGCGCGGCAATTGCATCACTCATCGCTTGTCTTGATAGCGCGGCAGAGCAAGGGCAAGTGCTAGAATAAGGAATACTTAATGACAGCTCTGTATTCATTTTTTCATTGATATATTCACAACGAATACTTACCGGGTAAGTTTGATAACCAAATTGCCCGCTCAGCAAAGCTGGCTTTCGTATCGTTAATTCAAAATCTAACTGCAGTCTTGCAGCTAGGCTTAAGCCCTCTTGTGAGCTAACGAGCGTCTGCAGTAAAGCTGTGAGCGCCCCTATTGTAAGTGGTTCATTGGTTAATGACTCTTTTAACCGCAAATACAGCCGAGACATATGAATGCCTTTAGCATCCGCCTTATCTAAACTCACAAACACGTTCGCTTTAGCAGATAGTGATGAACTAGGTTGCTCTGCAAGTGTTATTGGTAAGGCTATACCTTCCATACCCACCCATTTTAAAGGTAACGAAGCCGTTGTAAGTTGTTTAGATGTAACATCAGGTAAATTCATATTTATTATCTATCTTTTCATTCTTAGCGATTAAATAACAAAGGCATAGCAATGCCAGTTGTTGTAATTAGGTTTTGACCATCAAATACTTGCTCGCCATTAACCCAAGTAGCCTTTATTTTTGCCGGAAAACGGTGGCCATCAAATGGCGTCCAACCACATTTATAACGGGCTGTTTCATGACTTGCTAGCGTTGAGTCATTCATATCAACTAACACTAGATCAGCAAAGTAACCTTCACGAATAAAGCCTCTGTCTATAATGTTGTAGCGTAATGCAGGGTTATGGGCCGTTTTTTCAACTACTAGCTCTATGGTTAAACGCTGTTGCTGTACATGCTCAAGTAAGGTGAGTAACGCGTGTTCAACTAACGGTAGGCCAGCAGGGGCTCGCCTATAAGGAGTCTGTTTTTCATCCCATGTATGCGGGGCATGATCAGTGGCAATAATATCAATTTGACCATTGATTACTCCTTGCAACAACACATCACGATCACTCTTAGCTTTGATCGCAGGGTTACATTTAATCAGGTTCCCGCGCTGCGCGTAGTCCTCTTCGCTAAACCACAAATGATGAACGCAGGCTTCGGCAGTAATATGTTTATTACGAATATCACCTGTTGAAAACAAGCTTAGCTCTTTTTCTGTCGTAATATGTAACACATGCAATTGGCTTTGGTGCTTTTTAGCCAGTCCGACAGCATAAGATGAAGAAGCATAACAGGCCTGCGTATCACGAATAATTGGGTGATGTTGTATTTCTAAAGGTTGCCCCTGTAAGGTCTCAAGGTTTTTGGCAATAACACTGCCATCTTCACAGTGTGTAACTATAAGCGTTGGACTGTGTTTAAATATTTGCTCTAACGCAACTGGATGCTCAACCAATAAGTCACCAGTCGATGCGCCCATAAAGACTTTTACCCCACAGTGACGCGTAGGATCGAGCCGTTTTATCTGCTCTAAATTGTTTTCTGTGGCACCTAAATAAAAACTGTAATTTGCCAAAGAGTAATCACGCCCTAGCGCAAACTTTTGCTCCAATGCTTCAATGGTCGTGGTTGATGGGCTCACATTAGGCATTTCCATAAAACTAGTAATACCACCAGCAACGGCAGCCCGCGACTCACTCGCTATATTACCTTTATGCGTTAAACCAGGTTCACGAAAGTGTACTTGATCATCAATCATGCCGGGTAATAAATAACAGCCATCTGCTGCGATTATAGTATCGCCAGCTTGTGCTGAAATTTCTGTTGCTATTTTTTCTATCCGGCCATCAACTATGCGTACATCACTAATGTATGACTTGCCTTCATTTACAATCTTAGCCTGCTTTATTAATGTCACTTTCAATTTGCTTGCTCCGATACACTACCAGTGCACGGGCACTCTTCATCATCTTTAGCTAAACATTGGCGATAATTAAACCAATGCGCAACAGCAATAAAAGCCGCACCAACAAGCGTAAATCCTTTCTCGCCTAACTCACCGAATAACGCCTCACCAGCCAGGGCGCGAGCACACTTTGTTAATGATGTTAACCAAACAACAATTCTTCCCTAAAAGCATCGTCATAACATGCTCTTACGCACTTACTTCTTATTGAACCCTTACTTTTCGTATGCTGTTTTACCA
>NZ_JASDCD010000059.1:0-1975 GCF_030408095.1 Pseudoalteromonas sp. APC 3893 | reverse complement strand
TTGTGTACGCCCGACATGGGCATTGACTTATGAGGTGAAAGTCCTCTGTAGGAAGATCGCCGTTTAAATAACATACTGTTATTAAACGATAACTACTAGCGAATGGCAAGGGCTAAATCGCGAGAGATAGTCTGGAGGAAGCCGCTAGCAAATCTGTGAGCTGATGAACAAAAACATCATATGAGGCGTAGGCTGGAGACGAGCTAGCACAAGATAGCGAAGTCATGTGATCTAACGGCCACCGTAAATGATGCAGTTGTGCAGAGAAAGTCGATGCACCTTATTCGGGGAGATCTGATAAACACGCATCCGCGCTAACGCTTGGAGATTACCAGTTAGGGACTGGTTGTTCAACCCTTGGCGCTCTGGTCGCTGCGACCTACAGCGAGCGAAACAGCAGTAAACAAGCGTTAGCTTAGACGCGCTTTATCGAGTAATCGCTAGAGTGATTTATCAGAAGTCAGCAGATGGCATAGTAGCCAAACGCCCATCGTAATGGAGGGGACACGGTGAAGGCCTGAACATCTTAACCAGAGGAGAAACTACAAATGAACTTGAATTCACATAGATCACCGTGTTGTGATAGTGATGAACAGCGTTCGACTGTGAATAATACCTCGAATGAATATAACCAAACAGATCATGACCTGATGGCAAGGGTACTAAGCAACCACAATATTGGCGCAGCATGGCAACATGTTAAGCGCAATAAAGGGGCTGCGGGTGTTGATAATATGAGTATTGAGGAATTTAATGACTTCGCTAAGTTACATTGGCTGGGTATTAAACAACTATTACTTAACGGCACTTATCAACCCTTGCCAGTCAAACGCGTGATGATACCCAAACCTGATGGCGGTGAACGAATGCTTGGGATCCCTGCTGTTATCGACAGAGTGATCCAACAAGCCATTGCTCAAGTGATCAGCCCTTACTTCGAGACTCAATTTTCATCACATAGTTATGGTTATCGCCCTCATAAAAGAGCCAGTCAAGCAGTGAACCATGTTCAATCTTGTGTTAAACAAGGTTATAAAACAGCGGTTGATATCGACTTGTCTAAGTTCTTTGATGAAGTAGACCATGACATGCTGATGAATCGTGTTGGTCGTAAAATCAAAGACAAAGCACTCATGCGTCTACTCGGTAAATATCTACGAGCGGGAGTAGCAGAGCGCGAAACAGGTCTGTGGTTTGAGTCAACCAAAGGAGTCCCTCAAGGTGGGCCATTATCCCCTTTGCTTTCCAACATCTTACTCGATGAATTAGATAAGAAGCTAACCTACAAACACCTTAAGTTTGCACGTTACGCTGATGACATAATCATTTTAGTAAAAACCAAAAGCGAAGGATTAATAATCCAACGGGAAATTACTGCGTTCATCACTAAGCGCTTAAAGCTCAAAGTGAACAAATCGAAAAGTCGGGTAGGTCCAGTATCAGGCTCGAAATTTCTCGGGTTCACATTCCGTTACGGTCAAGTGCAGATCCACGAACAGGCGCTAAAGAAATTTAAAGCAAACGTCAGGGAGCTCACTAACCGCAACTGGGGGATCTCAATGACCCTACAAATTCATAAACTCACACAGTATTTGCGTGGCTGGGGACACTACTACCTAATAGCCAACGCTTATCAGCTAACGGTGGATTTAGATCATTGGATCCGCCGTAGGATAAGAATGTGCTACTGGCGGCAATGGCGTAAACCTCGCACCAAAGTACGCAGTTTAATGAAATTGGGTGTTAGCGAACGACTCGCCATAGCCTGTGGTATCACCAGTAAAGGCCCTTGAAGAAGCTCAAAAACAAAAGGAATTAACATTGCGCTAGGCAATGACTATTTAGCATCACAAGGTTTAGTGTCATTGAGAGATATTTGGAGCAATATTCATTACGGGAGATGAACCGCCCATTGCGGACCCGCATGATGGGTGGTGTGGGGGCTGGAGGTTAGAGACCTCCGGCTACCCGATTA
>NZ_JASDCD010000058.1:0-1987 GCF_030408095.1 Pseudoalteromonas sp. APC 3893 | reverse complement strand
ATAAGCGTTGTGGCGAAGTCGGTCAAGTGTGGCTGAGCCAAGCAGTTTATTCTGGAAGGCGTCTCCCCATTCTGTAAAGTCTAAATTGCTCGTAATAATGGTGGCATGTTGTTCGTAACGCTCATCAATTAGGTCATGGAAGTCTTCATCTTGTGGCGACTTCAATGGTTTTAACCCGAAGTCGTCAATAATGAGCAGTGGCACCTTGGCTAGGGTTTGGAAGCGCTTTTCATAAGTATTGGTTGCCCGTGCTGCATACAGATTTGCCAGTAATTTGGCTTGGGTAAAGAACAGTACATCCACACCTTTTTGCACCGCGCAATGGCCAATAGCTTGGGCTAAATGACTTTTCCCCGTACCACATGGCCCCGCTATTAATACAGGCACTTTTTCATCAATGAAGCCACAGGTTGCTAACTCTTGAACGTAAGCGCGGTTGAGATTAGGGTTGGTAGTTAAGTCGAAGCTCTCTAGCGTTTTATTCGATTTAAGGCCCGCACGGCGCAGCCGTGTGGCATATTTCTTTTGGTCGCGCCGCGCTACTTCATCTTGTACCAGTAACGCCAAGAACTCAGGGTACGTCATCTGATGTTCAATGGCTTCGCGGTTGCGCTGTGCGAGTGAATCGGTCATGCCCGATAGCCGCAGTTGCTTTAGTAAGGCTGATAATTCTGGGATAGGGTTTATCATAATAATTCCTTGTGCTCTCTAGTGTGGGATAAGTTTGTTAGGGTCGCGGTGGAATCGGCCTTTGCCGGTATAGCTGTCGCTTAAGCTATCGAAGGCATTGGTTTCATCGGGTAGCTCATCTAAGCCTTTTTCGAGTATTTGCTTAATCGCGTTGTAGCGCACATTGTCGAACGTTAACGCGCGGCAACATGCCCTTTCTAAGCGAACGGGCCCATAGCGTTTGGCGAAGCCAACGATGCCTTGCGCCGCACGCAGGTTATCCAGTACGCGACTGGCAAACAATCTTTCGATGAACAAGTGGCAATATTCACCAACCTTTTTCGCTTGGCTTAAACAGTATTGGGGGTCTTGCATGTTGCAGGCTTGCGCCGCAGGGGGTTGATGCGCCGGGACAGTCGAGCGGCCACCTTGGTGGCGTAATCTGCCGTGGGTGGCTTTGAGTTCGTGCTGTTGGTAAATACGTATTGTGGAATCGCCGGCGCGTATCCATACGGTTTGGCGAATAAGCAAATACGGGACTGAGTAACGGCAGTGCTCGAACTGCACATGACCGTCACCATGGACTTTGGCTTGTGCCCACACGGCTTCCTCTGGCGCCACTTCTGGTAAAGGACCGAGTAATTCCTGCTCAACTTCTTTGAACTGCGTTAACGGATAAAGGCGTGTCGTGCCGTGTTTGCGGTTACCCGCCACACTGACTAGCCATTCTTTTAATTGTGCATTGGCATCGCTTAGGCTACGGAATTCACGAAGCGGCACAAACGCATTTTTGATATATTTTACATTGGATTCAACACGCCCCTTCTTTTGTGGATCGCGCACCGGACATGGTGCAATTAAAAAACCATAACCTTCAGCACATTCAGCGTAAGCTCGCTGCACATCTGGGTCATGGTAGCAAGCTTTGGTGATAGCGCATTTGGGATTATCGATAATGACGCGTTTGGGCACACCGTTAAACCACTCAAACGCTCGACGATGGCACGATAGCCATGTGGCAATACTTTGATCCCAGATAAATTCAGCATACATATGACGACTCCACGCCAGTGTCATCACAAACACCCATGTTTTCCGTAATTCACCTGTGCGGGTATCCGCCATCAGCGGGCCGGCCCCGAAGTCCACTTGCACCGTATCGCCTGGGTCGAATTCCATTACCGTGGATACCTTGCTTGGCGAATCGGCAATCACACTTTTGATATAACGATTTACCGCCCAATAGCTGCCAGTGAAGCCGTAACTGTTTACTAATTTCTGATGGATAGTGCTACCTTGAACGCCACTTTCAATCCAC
>NZ_JASDCD010000057.1:0-2243 GCF_030408095.1 Pseudoalteromonas sp. APC 3893 | reverse complement strand
GGTATGATTTAACCTCAAATGGCAGTCCTTTAGGCATTATTTGACGCGACATACCTGCAAAGCGAAGTAACTGTTTAGGTTGCTTACCTTCTGTCGCGCTTGTTAAACGTTTTTGAACACTGGTATGCTCAGACTCTTCTGGGGTATTAGCCATTTTCGCTCTAATGGGGTTTAAGTCTACATAGGCCATACAAGCTGCTAGCGCTGCTTCATCTAGGAGTGCTTGTGATTGCTCTTTAAAGAAAGGAAAGGTCCTTCCCACAAAGTTGTAAGGAACAACTTTGAACGCCTTAGGCGGCCCGAAGGGTGAGCGCCATGGATGGCAGCGAATAAAATCGGCCTGTGCAGTTATCTTTTTTATTCGCTTTGCGCGCTATATCTTCATTTAGCAACCGCATAAACCAGCTAATGTTTGATAAGCGTTCGCGATACTGTTTGACCGTTTGATTAAAAAAGATGAGCTCTGATTTGCTTAGCTTCTCACCTTGTACGTATTTCTGCGTTAGCAAGGTGCCTTTACACAGTTTATGCCAGCGAATAACAATTGCTTTGTCATTCAACCTGTTTGCTTTTTTATCATCAACATAGAGTACTAAATGGCTGTGGTTACTCATTACGGCATAAGCACACACATCAATACAAAATACCTTGGCTAACTCTAATAGCTTATCTTCAACCCAGCCTCTGCGGTGTTCGTAGGATTGGCCAGTAAAATAATCTTCACCACATAAAAATGCACGCCGAACGCAACGTGAAATACAGTGATAATACTTTGTATCTGCCAAACTTACTTGCCGTTTTCTTGCAGTAGCCATATTTCACCCTGTTTATTTTTTAGACTAATTAAACTTTAGTAAAAAATTGGCGAAATACAAACTTTAGGATGGGTGTCTTCTTTATTTCTTGTGCCCCAGTAAGCCCAAAAGGATATGGGAAAAACCTGGCTGCGATGAGATCGCAATAAGAGAGCCTCTATATGTGTTTGCCGTAAGCTACTTGCTTAACAGCCGCATCGACAGACGAAGTAAACGAATTTGTTTATTGATTTAGAATTGACCGTCAATTTATAAAAACGGTCAAAAAGAGTACTATTGCCTATTGACAGAGTTAAGGCTCATATGTGTTAGAGCTCATCTTTTTCAATCAACTTATCTAAGTCGCAATACATAACAGGTATCAACTGAATCTTATTCTTCAATTCATCTTTCATTAATTGGATTGATTGTTCTGCAGCATTAAATACACTGTCTTCTCTGTTCTGCTCAAAGAAAAATAATTTCAATTGTTTCAGGTTCTCTTTTTCAATTGAGATAGCCAAATTTGATATAACTTCTGCAATTGACGATATGGCATAACGCTCATTATCCATAGGGGCAAAAGTAGATACCGCAATTCTACCATTGGCTTGTTGAAAAACAGCGTCGAATTTTGAGTATTCAGAGCCGTCATCCCTTGTAGGATAACCATGGCCTAATTTTAATATTTTTGTATCTGGTGAATTAGCAATAGCATATAAGGCTTTTTCATGATTTTTTTCGTAAATAGCTCTCCGTTCTCTTGCTAGTCTTCTGCGTTCTTCTTTCTTTTCTTTTTCTTCTTCTGTTTCTTCTTTTTCCATCGTTCCAGTTATTGATCTTCTAATCTTTTCTTCCAACTCTTTTACATCAATATTTCCTGAAGTCGTTTCATCACTTACTGATTCAGCGATTTGTCTTGATTGTAATGGTCTAATTAAACTGGAGAGGTTTATAGCGTAAAATGAGCTAAACCGAAAAGGTATCAAAATGACTAGAAAATCAAAAGTTACACTTAGTGCACAGCAAAAACTCGAATATGCCAAGCTTATGGTGGAGGAAGGTTACACCAATAAGCAAATTGAAGAAATGTCTGGCGCTGGAAAGTCTGCCGTATCACGCTGGAAGCAACAATATTTATCTGAATTAGAGGGTAATAGCCCTGAAAATGCACATGCATTTACACCTGAACAGCAACGTATTCAATCATTGGAGAAACAGCTACAGCGTGCTTTAAGGGATAATGACATATTAAAAAAAGCCACCGCTTTCTTCATTCGCGACAATCAAAATTTAAAGTGATGAAAGAATTGAAGAAAGCGTGCATATTCTCCCCAGCTTTGATCACCCAATGGCATTAACTTTGATCGCTTATTCTCATTAAGCTTTGATCACGAAAATCACTCTATAATGATCACTTTTGTGTTCTTAATGATTTTGCCGATCAAA
>NZ_JASDCD010000056.1:0-2297 GCF_030408095.1 Pseudoalteromonas sp. APC 3893 | reverse complement strand
ATGGGATAATTTAGCTGAATATTTCAGCCGTAAAATAGCCTGTAATTTACTCATAGATATAGGTCTTGTTGACATGATTGTTATCTTCATCAAATGATTTAGATAACGGTTTAACATACCTACAAAAATGATAAAACGTGAACTCGGAAACGAGTGGCATTAAGCTTTGATCGGCAAAATCATTAAGAACACAAAAGTGATCATTATCGAGTGATTTTCGTGATCAAAGCTTAATGAGAATAAGCGATCAAAGTTAATGCCATTGGGTGATCAAAGCTGGGGAGAATATGCAGTGTTAGCGAACGACTCGCCATAGCCTGTGGTATCACCAGTACCAAAAGTAGGCGCTTGGAAGCGAAGGCCCCTGTAGAAGCTCAAAAACAAAAGGAATTAACATTGCGCTAGGCAATGACTATTTAGCGTCACAAGGTTTAGTGTCATTGAGAGATATTTGGATCAATATTCATTACTGGAGATGAACCGCCCATTGCACTTCCTGTTAATAAAAAACGCATGATGGGTGGTGTGGGGGCTGGAGGTTAGAGACCTCCGGCTACCCGATTAGTTTTCATTTTATATTTAAAAACGTCCTATATGCTGGATGTATTGACCAAACTATATTGTCTTTTCGGTTTTCTATAGAACGGTATAGATCAGGGTCATCGGTATAATGGGTAAATGTCTTACCATCCTCATGAGCTCTAGATATCAGCCCAAGCTTATATAAAAAATCGCCTAAATCTTCATAATCCACATATTGTTTACCATCAATCTTTGGAATACTTTCGACTTCACGACCGCGAACAAAGTTATCATCAAGGATTATATGCAACTCTGTATAGGTAAATTCTTTTTTCGTTGCTCTCAATGAATCAATCAGATTAGATAACTCTTCAAACTGGTGGCTGTGCTCTTTAATTAAATCATCTCTTCTTAAAGCACCAAAATCGGCGAGTATAAAATTAATATGATCCAAATTAACCCTTTTTATACTTAATTTTTCACCTGCTTTTTTACTAGCCATTCTACATAGCTGCCCCATCCATCTTGGGCGTCTGTTAGAAAAGGCACTAATTGCGTCAAAAAGTCTAGCGTCACTAGCGCCGCGCCAATCTATAGGGGAGTTGAAAACCACGTCTAGAATTTTATTATAATCGCCTTTTAGCTTGAATTTTGCTTCATTCGAGCCTGGGAAGTTTTTCTGGATGTATACTAATATTTTTTGAGCAAGCATATCTCTCATATATTTTTTAGTCCAAAATATTTCAATTATATACTGCTGCAATTTATCTAAATCTTCCAAGTGCCGTAAACATGACCAAACGTCACTTCTTACGGTTGCCCTTACATTTAAATTTTCATTATCAAATGAAAGAGCTCTAATAGCACTAAAAAATGATCCTACTCTTGCTTGATTTTCTGGTGTATTTTGAAATTTCGCGTCTATATCATCAATTAAAAGCCAAACATTAGGACAATTTCTACCATTTTGAAAGCGCTGCAGTAGCTTATCTAAGTTTTCTGGAACACTACTATTAACCTCAACGCCTGCTAGAGGTAATTTCCCTTTTATCCTGGAGATTAAACCACCCACTAAATTTTTGCTCTTTAGCCCCTCGAGCTCCGATAACTCAACGAATGACATTTCATCACTACCTAGAGCAAATCCTATTTGACCTCCAATTTCTACAATGATTCTTTTGCAGATAATTTGTTTCCAGTAGTTTTCTAGGTAAGAATGATCTTCACCTTCAAAATTTCCGAGTCCTAGTAACTCATTTCCCTTAACTCTGATTATCAGTGGGTTTCCATACGCTTGTTCTTCCATGAGTTTGAAGTGCAATCGTGATAGCAGAGCTGATTTCCCCATACCTTTTCTAGCAGATACGATGGAAAGCCTCTCCTCTGAGTCAAAGAATTCATCAAAGTCGCGGTGTTCAATGTAATAAGAATTTAGAACTGCAAGTTGTTCATCTTCTCCTGCTTCATTTCCAAATATTTTTTTGTCTTTTAAGTTTATTTTTACCACGATTTTTAAAATCCTGTGAACGATGCTGACACTACTGCGAGAAAACTAACGCCTTAATAACTGGCGTGTAGGTTGGCGTTATTTTTGCAGCTTTTTCTTTTGCAAAAACAATGACAACCGTAATACGTCCAGTTAATTAACTTGTGTACGCCCGACATGGGCATTGACTTATGAGGTGAAAGTCCTCTGTAGGAAGATCGCCGTTTAAATAACATACTGTTATTAAACGATAACTACTAGCGAATGGCAAGGGCTAAATCGCGAGAGA
>NZ_JASDCD010000055.1:0-2423 GCF_030408095.1 Pseudoalteromonas sp. APC 3893 | reverse complement strand
TTTTGCAACAAAGCGAAAGATAAACTCAAGTTGGTTTACTGGGATAAAACGGGGTTTGCTTTATGGTACAAACGCTTAGGTGCGACAAGAAGTCGCTTTGTTTACTGTTGAACTTTGATTCAACCCTTCGTATTGCCGAAGGTTTCCTATTTCGATATGCGTCACTAGCAATGGTGGGGTGTGAAGCTCGAAAGACAATGTAGCCTTAAGTTCAATAGTGATGTTGAACAAACTGCAAGCATCATGCGGTTGGGCCCTAGGAATTAATGGTATGTGTAATTAACTGAACAGTTGTAACTGTCGTCATTGTAAACAAGCTAAAGATGCTGACAAGCTTGAACCAAAAGGTGTGGTGGACAAGTTAACATGCTCTAGTCTCATGTTACGCAATTTAATGTGCCCCCGGCGGATTGACTGACACTAACCCATTATGTGAATAAAGCGGAACTTGGTAAGCCCGTATGCTCCCTCGTTGAGGTAGTTTCTTCGTAAGAATGAATGACGGGCATGCGGGTAAAGGACGATGGAGAAAGCGAATGCCTTGCTGTAATGGCAAAGATAGATGTATTGAACGTGACATCATGCGAAAGCATAGCCCACTTCCATCGAGTGGTTAATCACAAGAAATTTGTAATAAGATTTTAGCTTAGGAATGCAAATGAATTGCTCTTATGAACAATGTGCACCTATAAACGAAGCGCAATGCTGGTCTAACATCGATTGGAAGGCTGCAAAGCGCTACGTAGGATCATTGCAAGCGCGTATTGTGAAAGCAGTAAAGCAAGGGAGAAAAGGGAAAGTTAAAAGCCTGCAATGGTTATTGACTCATTCCTTTTATGCGAAAGCCCTTGCGGTTAAACAAGTAACGGAGAACAAAGGGCGTAAAACGTCTGGTGTTGATGGCGAAACATGGCAAAGTGCTACTAAAAAATGGCGAGCAATCTCATCGCTCAAACGCTCTGGATACAAGGCAAGTCCATTAAGGCGAGTCTTTATTCCAAAGTCGAATGGGCAGAAAAGACCTCTCGGTATCCCCACAATGCTGGATCGTGGGATGCAAGCACTATATTTGCTAGCCGTTGAGCCAGAAGTGGAGACAAACAGTGACGGCAATTCTTTTGGTTTTCGAAAACAAAGGTCTTGTGCTGATGCGATCGAACAATGCTTCAAAGTATTGTGTCGCAAACGTGCGGGAGAATGGGTGCTTGATGCGGACATTAAAGGTTGCTTCGATAATATCAGCCATGAGTGGATGCTAAAGCACTTAAACATCGACAAACCAATCCTTTCACAGTGGCTGAATGCTGGCTTTATGGAGTCTGGTAAGGTATATCCAACACTTGCAGGAACACCGCAAGGAGGAATAATCTCGCCGACGTTAATGAATATGGTATTGAATCAACTGCAAGGAACAATTGAAGAAGCTTCTGGTGTTAAAAGAGGTAAGCACCGTGAAATTCGTTCTAATGTTAAGAGAGTCTCTGTAATCAGATATGCCGATGATTTTGTTGTAACGGCTCATTCTCAAGCGTTTTTGGTAGATACAATATTGCCTTGTATTAATGAATTTATGTCCCAACGTGGTTTGGCATTATCGCCAGAAAAAACGCACGTTAGGCATATATCAGAGGGTTTTGATTTTCTTGGTCAAAATCTCAGAAAGTATAATGGCAAATTATTGGTCAAACCCAGTAGCAAAAGCGTTCTACATCTGATGAATAAGTTGAGACTTACGATCACCAAATATCGCTCTAGTCGACAAGACAGGCTAATCTTTCAGCTTAATCCAATATTAAGAGGTTGGTGCAATTATCACCGACACAGTGTCGCAAAGGAAGTATTTTGCAAGATTGACTCTGATATATGGTTGCTACTCTGGAAATGGGCATGTCGTAGACATCCTAGAAAAGGAAAATACTGGATTAGGGCTAGATACTTCCACTCTGTTGGGGCGCGTAATTGGACATTCTGCACCGGTGATAAACAAATAGGCTTATTTCGGTTAGCAGCAATGCCGATTGTGCGACATCCAAAGATCAATTCCGATGCAAACCCTTACGATCCGACACATGAAACTTACTTTGAATCTCGGCTTGATGTGTTAGTAAATTCTCGCAACAAAGAACGTCTGCATAGATTATTATCACGTCAAAATGGTGAGTGTTTGTATTGCAAAGAAAAAATAACGGCTAAAACTGGTTGGAATATTCACCGCCTAGTACCTTTATATTTAGGTGGTGATAATAAAGCGAGTAATACCGTGGTTGTTCATCCTTATTGCCATAACAGCATTCATAGGGGTCAAAATACTGCTGCGCCATCCTACATGGCGTTATAACGACTTGAGCGGTATGCGGGGAAACTCGCACGTACCGTTCTTAGAGGGCTGGGCTCGAGTAATCGGGTCTGGCTACTCGACAAAA
>NZ_JASDCD010000054.1:0-3062 GCF_030408095.1 Pseudoalteromonas sp. APC 3893 | reverse complement strand
GATTTCCGAATGGGGAAACCCACCTGCTTGCAGGTATCGTTAACTGAATACATAGGTTAACGAGGCGAACGCGGAGAACTGAAACATCTAAGTACCCGTAGGAAAAGAAATCAACCGAGATTCCGGAAGTAGCGGCGAGCGAAACCGGAACAGCCCTTAAGCTTATTATGTGTTAATGGAAGGCTCTGGAAAGTGCCACGATACAGGGTGATAGTCCCGTACATGAAAATGCATTTTAAGTGAAATCGAGTAGGTCGGAGCACGTGAAACTTTGACTGAATATAGGTGGACCATCATCTAAGGCTAAATACTCCCAACTGACCGATAGTGAACCAGTACCGTGAGGGAAAGGCGAAAAGAACCCCTGTGAGGGGAGTGAAATAGAACCTGAAACCGTGTACGTACAAGCAGTAGGAGCAGACTTGTTCTGTGACTGCGTACCTTTTGTATAATGGGTCAGCGACTTATATTTTGTAGCGAGGTTAACCGAATAGGGTAGCCGTAGGGAAACCGAGTCTTAACTGGGCGAATAGTTGCAAGGTATAGACCCGAAACCCGGTGATCTAGCCATGAGCAGGTTGAAGGTTGAGTAACATCAACTGGAGGACCGAACCCACTAACGTTGAAAAGTTAGGGGATGACTTGTGGCTTGGAGTGAAAGGCTAATCAAACCGGGAGATAGCTGGTTCTCCCCGAAATCTATTTAGGTAGAGCCTCGGACGAATACTTACGGGGGTAGAGCACTGTTAAGGCTAGGGGGTCATCCCGACTTACCAACCCTTTGCAAACTCCGAATACCGTAAAGTACTATCCGGGAGACACACGGCGGGTGCTAACGTCCGTCGTGAAGAGGGAAACAACCCAGACCGCCAGCTAAGGTCCCAAAGTCATAGTTAAGTGGGAAACGATGTGGAAAGGCCCAGACAGCCAGGAGGTTGGCTTAGAAGCAGCCATCCTTTAAAGAAAGCGTAATAGCTCACTGGTCGAGTCGGTCTGCGCGGAAGATGTAACGGGGCTAAACTATGCACCGAAGCTGCGGATTCAAAATTTATTTTGAGTGGTAGGGGAGCGTTCTGTAAGCGGTTGAAGGTGTGCCGGGAGGCATGCTGGACGTATCAGAAGTGCGAATGCTGACATGAGTAACGATAATGCGGGTGAAAAACCCGCACGCCGGAAGACCAAGGGTTCCTATCCCATGTTAATCAGGGTAGGGTAAGTCGACCCCTAAGGCGAGGCCGAAAGGCGTAGTCGATGGGAAACGGATTAATATTTCCGTACTTGGTATAATTGCGATGGGGGGACGGAGCAGGCTAAGCAAGCATGGCGATGGTTGTCCATGTGAAAGTGAGTAGGTTGAGAGTTTAGGAAAATCCGGACTCTTAAGACTGAGACACGAGACGAGCACCTAAGGGTGTGAAGTTGCTGATGCCATACTTCCAGGAAAAGCCTCTAAGCTTCAGATTATACCGAATCGTACCCCAAACCGACACAGGTGGTCAGGTAGAGAATACTAAGGCGCTTGAGAGAACTCGGGTGAAGGAACTAGGCAAAATCGTACCGTAACTTCGGGAGAAGGTACGCTCCTATCTGTGATGAGATTTACTCTCTAAGCGGACGGGAGCCGCAGTGACCAGGTGGCTGGGACTGTTTATTAAAAACACAGCACTGTGCAAAATCGCAAGATGACGTATACGGTGTGACACCTGCCCGGTGCCGGAAGGTTAATTGATGGGGTTAGTTTTCGGACGAAGCTCTTGATCGAAGCCCCGGTAAACGGCGGCCGTAACTATAACGGTCCTAAGGTAGCGAAATTCCTTGTCGGGTAAGTTCCGACCTGCACGAATGGTGTAACCATGGCCACGCTGTCTCCACCCGAGACTCAGTGAAATTGAAATCGCAGTGAAGATGCTGTGTACCCGCGGCTAGACGGAAAGACCCCGTGAACCTTTACTACAGCTTGGCACTGAACATTGAACCTACATGTGTAGGATAGGTGGGAGACTTAGAAGATGAGACGCTAGTTTTGTTGGAGTCGTCCTTGAAATACCACCCTTGTAGTTTTGATGTTCTAACGTTGGCCCCTGAATCGGGGTTACGGACAGTGCCTGGTGGGTAGTTTGACTGGGGCGGTCTCCTCCCAAAGAGTAACGGAGGAGCACGAAGGTTGGCTAAGTACGGTCGGACATCGTACGGTTAGTGTAATGGTAGAAGCCAGCTTAACTGCGAGACAGACACGTCGAGCAGGTACGAAAGTAGGTCATAGTGATCCGGTGGTTCTGAATGGAAGGGCCATCGCTCAACGGATAAAAGGTACTCCGGGGATAACAGGCTGATACCGCCCAAGAGTTCATATCGACGGCGGTGTTTGGCACCTCGATGTCGGCTCATCACATCCTGGGGCTGAAGTCGGTCCCAAGGGTATGGCTGTTCGCCATTTAAAGTGGTACGCGAGCTGGGTTTAGAACGTCGTGAGACAGTTCGGTCCCTATCTGCCGTGGGCGTTTGAGAATTGAGAGGGGTTGCTCCTAGTACGAGAGGACCGGAGTGAACGAACCGCTGGTGTTCGGGTTGTCATGCCAATGGCATTGCCCGGTAGCTACGTTCGGAACTGATAAGCGCTGAAAGCATCTAAGCGCGAAGCAGGCCTCGAGATGAGTTCTCACTAGACTTTTAAAGTCTCTGAAGGGCCGTTGAAGACTACAACGTTGATAGGCAAGATGTGGAAGCATAGTGATATGTTAAGCTAACTTGTACTAATTACCCGTGAGGCTTAACCATACAACGCCAAACGCGTTTTATGTGATAGTGAAACAAGCGAAGAAGTTAATAGACTAAAGTAGATTTTACACAGCTGTAAGCGATAAGCTTTCAGCCATAAGAAAACAATTATCAGTATTTTCAAATTTTAATTAATTGGCTCGAAGAGCGAATTAATACCAAATTTGCTTGGTGACAATAGCGTTTTGGACCCACCTGATCCCATGCCGAACTCAGTAGTGAAACGAAACAGCGCCGATGATAGTGTAGCATTTGTTATGTGAAAGTAGGTCATCGCCAGGCTC
>NZ_JASDCD010000053.1:0-3196 GCF_030408095.1 Pseudoalteromonas sp. APC 3893 | reverse complement strand
TGATGAGCGTTACGAACAACATGCCACCATTATTACGAGCAATTTAGACTTTACAGAATGGGGAGACGCCTTCCAGAATAAACTGCTTGGCTCAGCCACACTTGACCGACTTCGCCACAACGCTTATCGATTAATATTAGAAGGAGAAAGCTATCGAAGATTAAGAGAAGAAAACACGGCAAAAACTAACAGCATTGGACGCGCGGCAAAAAGCGGTCAATAATCAACTTGTTTGAGGGCAAAAAGAGCATGTTTAGGTGGCTCCATTAGGCCGCAAATAGCTGGCGCCTTTAGGGTGCAAATTAACAGGCGTAAGCCAATGATGATTTTCGCTAACACCTTGCCAGCTCGTGAATAGTTCAGCCGAAAAGAAACCTCTATCAAATAGAGTTAGTGAATGTTCAGGTGCTGAGCCAACAAGCTGTTGAGCATAATGAACTTCACTTTGAGTAATGGGGCCAAACGCTGCATCGGATATTAAATGCGTTCTTGTCGACATCAAGGTCACAGCAAGTACTGAGGGGAAGTTCGTTGTCGATTGAGCATAGCCAAAATGACGGTTACTCGGTGTATCTTGGGTTTTAAATTGTGTACCGTCAACGCTTAGCAGCTTTAAACCACACACGTCATCAAAAATTTGCGACTGCTCCGACTGCGTTGCTGTATGTTTAAAAAGGTGTTTCATAGGCGCTGCGCCTAGCTTTTCTTTCCCTTTTATAATACTGCTGGTCGCCAATGGCGGAAGCTCTCCTTTAGCGTCAGGAAAAGCGAGCTCTAGTTTGTCACAGACTTCAGATATTGAGCGGTTTCTTAATAAACCAATTCCTA
Source organism: Pseudoalteromonas sp. APC 3893 (assembly GCF_030408095.1). Lineage (NCBI taxonomy): Bacteria > Pseudomonadati > Pseudomonadota > Gammaproteobacteria > Alteromonadales > Pseudoalteromonadaceae > Pseudoalteromonas > Pseudoalteromonas sp. APC 3893. Next base: position 2,368 of record NZ_JASDCD010000053.1, on the reverse strand, counting down.
ACACAAGCCAAGCGGCTTGTTCGGCGGGGAAGCGTCGTTTGCGTACAGAGGCTCTTCCTGTTTGGATAACAGCTTCTTCAATCCACTCAAGGGGAATGTGCTTAGTGAACGAATCAATATCGCGATCTTGGCAAAACTCAGTAGTAAGGTGTAATTCTTTAATAAATTCAGACATAAAAATAGGCCACAACTTCTGTTGTAGCCTATTATGAGCCCTTTGAAAGATCGTTCAATTAGTTTAAACGATCAGCATTAACTATTATGTGCCGTTTTGAATCAGTTAAGAGATGATAATAATGTCATTTTATCTACGGATTCTACTGGTACAGTGCAAGGTGCCGGATACTTATCTAATTGCGAGCATGTAAAGTGTAATATTGAATGTTCACCTTCTACTTGCACTGAATTAATTGGTCTAAAAGAATACCAAAAACAATGGCGCCTATATGCAGAGGCTAAGCATTGTAATACTTGACGACATCCACTGGCAAAGCTAAGCGGCGTCAGTGGGGGCTCTAACTTTGATATCAGCCGCTGTAATCGACGTTTTAGTCGTGTCGAGCTTGGTAAACTCGTTAACCTGTTTTTTTTGGGTACACCGGTGGCAAACGTAAAATCAAATTCCTCGAGTGACTTTGATGACGGAAATCCAGCCATACGCGTAAACATAACCTGTTTACGTTGGTGCCGGTATGACTGCTCACTTTGCAGTACGCGCTCTAATAACTATAAATTCTTTTGCTGCTTGCTGTGCTAGCGTTGTTGCGTTCGTTTCAACACCAGCGAGTTGCAGCTCCTCGTTAGTTCATGTAAATGTACGAGTTATAAGTTCATAATGCCTCCGAAAACTGCGCGTAAATGTTTAAGTCATGATGTAACGGTTGAGCATATCAAATACAGGCATTGTCACTTCCGCCAGCTGTGGAATGCCAAAGGCTTGCGATGATATGCTTAGAGCGATTCATAGCACATGTTGTCAGTAATAACGACAAACAATGCACGGCTATACGACGAAAGCATGCAGAGGTGACTTTCCTGCGCGCATTTGCCCCTAATCAACTGCCAGCTTCTGTTTCAAAGCGGACAATGGCTTGGGGTTAAACGTTACCTCGATATTTCTCCTGTATAGCTTTGCTCTTTAATTTCTCTGAGTAAAACAACGGCTGATAGGTGTAGAGGAGCAGCTTTAGCTAATCGAGAGTGCAGATAAGGTTTAAAGGCTTCTAATTTTGAACCCCTGGTTTTACGAGTAGCATAATGCGGCTCGTCAAAGTCACCTTGAAGGTATTTTTTAACGGTATTGCGCTGTTTAGCAATGGCTCGTTGCGACATTCCTTGCATGGCTAAGGCTTTTATTTTCATGAACTCTTCTTTTGAAATCATGGTGCTTACCCAAAAGCACTAGTGCTAAGTTAACTGGTGCATTTTTTCATTGCTGATAACATGTACCACGGTCAGTTTGTATACGTTGTATAGGGAATGGCATTTCCTCTATTACCTTATCGATGAAGCTTAAGGTATTAGCTGCAGTTCTTCGTTTAAACACGTCTAACACCCGATATCTAGAGCAATCATCAATAGCAGTGTACTGGTAGATTCTTGGTGCGATTTTACATGTATCCATCTGTACGCGGTCACCATGAGTCGGTCTTTGGTAACGAATGAAGTCTTTTTTCTTCCGCTGAAATACTAGTGGCTTAACTTCATATTTTGTTGGCACTTTATGAATTAAGACAAGTAATAGTTCAAAACAATGCTCGCGAAGGAGTTTATTTTGAGTTCTTCTAGCACCGAGCTTTCTTTAGTTTCTCAGTCTGAGAAACTAAATTAAGCGCTGTCTAATTTCTTTGTTCATATATATTTCGCATTAGTCGCTCAACAGTGCAACGGGCCACTTGGTGGCCGTCAAGTTGCAGTTGTTTCCATATTTTCCTTGCTCCATAAACAGACATGTTATCTTCCCACACTTGGCGAATGAGTATCATCAACTCAGCATCACGCTTTTGCGGTTAGATAGTCGTTCAGGCTGCCTCTGTCGCTGTTTGTGGGCGTAATACGTTGAAGATGCATGAGCAATTCCTTACAAATTGACTCGACACTGTAATGCTCACGACAAGCATCTATAAAAGCCACGCTTATTTCTGTTTGCGGTCGAGCTCCGCCTGGGCGAAAAAAGCGGCAGCTTGCCTCAAAATATCATTCGTTCGCTTTAATTCTTTATTCTCACGCTCTAAAGTAGCCATGTAGTGGTACAGTAATTTTGGCCACCCATTAAGAAAGAAATGTTATGCTAATAAGCATACAAATTTGGGTGAAAAAATGACAAAATTTAAACGTGCAACGTATTCTGCAGCAATTAAATTAGAAA
>NZ_JASDCD010000052.1:0-3472 GCF_030408095.1 Pseudoalteromonas sp. APC 3893 | reverse complement strand
AAGTAATCGCGCGTGTAAATCGATTCCACAATAATATGGATGCATGTTATTGTAAAAGTTCATTGAGCTTTCTCCTGTAAGGTTGGTTGCCTTTTCAGCGTAGCGAATAATCGCGATGCTGGGGAGGAGGCTCAATGAGTATCAAGGCAATCAAACGGAAAATTTACAGTTGGCTTTTTTCGCTTCGCTCAATATTTTAGCCAACTATAAAGTTCCGCTTATTGAAGCGTTATAAGCCTATAGAGGATAATTGTTAGTTTGGAGTTTATATTATATTTTTTATTATTTTTGTGTCTCTTCCTAGGTGTAAATTATGTTTTATCTAAAGCAGCTGGTTGGCACTCTCTAAAGAAATATTATGAATCTTCAGATCCATTTCAAGGCAAAAAGTTTAACTTTATAACAGGAAAACTAGGAGCAACATATTACCGTAGCTCTTTAATTCTAGGGCTTAACGAACAAAATTTATTCTTAGGTGTTAGTTTTCCTTTTAATTTTAGTAGCCCCAACTTACAGATACCTACACAAGACATCGAGGTTAAAGTTGTTAAAACTGGTTTGTTTGGCTCTGTACTGTTTAAGTTTAAAAAGTACGATAAAGTAGTTTTAAAAATTTCACATCGTACAGTGGTTAAGCTTGAAAAAACTAGTGGTCTCTCTTTGATGTAACCGGCTTATAATCGGGTAGCCGGAGGTCTCTAACCTCCAGCCCCCACACCACCCATCATGCGCTTTTTATTAACAGGAAGTGCAATGGGCGGTTCATCTCCCGTAATGAATATTGATCCAAATATCCCTCAATGACACTAAACCTTGTGAAGCTAAGTAGTTATTGCCTAGCGCAATGTTAATTCCTTTTGTTTTTGAGCTTCTACAAGGACCTTCGCTTCCAAGCGCCTACTTTTGGTACTGGTGATACCACAGACTATGGCGAGTCGCTCGCTAACACCCAATTTCATTAAACTGCGTACTTTGGTGCGGGCTATTCCTTAATAGAGAGCGCCATTTCCGCCAGTAGCACATCCTTACCCTACAGCGGATCCAATGATCTAAATCCACCGTTAGCTATAAAAAATCAAAGTTAAAATAGACAGCTCAATGGGGCGACAGCAGCTTTTTATTGAAGGAATGGCAAACGACTAGGCCGTATAGAGCCTGCTTTCCTTTAAATAGAAGGCGGAATATTACAGTCAATAAAGGCATGAATAAATTGACCTTACGGGGTCAAACAAAAGCGAATGTATTCACTTCATTATGCGGCAACTGTATTGCTTAGTTCATAACATAGAAAAGCTGCAAAACACGATACATTAATAAAGGTAAGCCCTTATTACCTCAAATAAGCCACTCAAACACCTCTAATACCTTTCAAAACGCCAATTAAAGCAACAGCAAATCCTCTTTTTATATTTTATGTGAAATTAAAGTAAGTGATTGAATCAAAGTAGGAACTCGGCTATGGTTGATCCATCAATAAAAATGAATTTAAAACGAGTAATTCTACAGGCTCGTTATGCGGTTCTAGATTATGGAGTATCTATGAAGTTTGAAGAAGCGCAAAAGGATATGGATTTTTCATATTTTGGAGGCGGAACAGGTGTTCTTGTTTCTGGTATGGTTTGGATCTTGGCAGGTTTAGTCGCAATACTATATTCAAATCAATCAAGTATGCTTACTCTTTTTATTGGTGGTATGTTTATACACCCGATGGCTATGTTGCTATCAAAAGCACTTAAGCGTCCAGGAAACCATAATCCTAAAAACCCCTTAGGTAAGCTTGCTTTAGAAAGCACTATTATTTTATTTGTCGGTTTGTTCTTGGCTTTTTATGTTGCAAAGCTGCATGTTGAGTGGTTTTATCCAATAATGCTCATGACTATTGGTGTACGTTACTTAATTTTTAATACTTTATATGGTGCAAAAATTTATTGGGTTTTAGGTGCTGTGCTAATGTTATCAGGTATGTTTTGTATATTATTGGGTGCTAACTTTATAATTGGTGCTTTTATTGGTGGCTTAACAGAAATTGTATTTTCATTGGTTATTTTCAATAAATCAAAAGGTTTAGTGTTAAAAAACGCATAACCGGGGGGCTGGAGGTTTCTAACCTCAAGCTACCACATCAAATCTTGACTTCATACATCAACAGAATTAATTGGTTAAAAATTTTTAATATAACCTCTAAAAGTGCAGCGCCTCATATCCTCTTTGAGAAAATGAAGATTGCTGGCACATTAAACTCCATTACTTTAAACGTAAAATATCGGCGAATTAGCATCTCTAATACACGCCGAGGTTTAATGCCTTAATCTGCTTTACGGTTAAGACTTATTAAACAGATTGCTAAAAGTAATGTTGCAATCATGCCTGATGCACCAGCAACGCCTGATGGCAAGAATCCATCACGGCCACAGGTAATTAAAACACCATTGGCTAACATTGCAGCTGCGCCTGCAAAGGCTGTAAGGCCGCCAATTGCTTTGCCGCCTTTAGCGATAAAAGACAGGCCAAAAACAACGGCTGCTAATCCTAATAATAATTTAGCTGCGTAGTAAATCATGAATGATAGAGACACCACGCCACCAATTAAAGGTTGTGCGCCTTCTACTGTGCCTGCAACTTTACCAAATGTAGAAAACAAAGTAAGACCAATGCTTACCTGGACTATGTTTAGGACTGCACTGAACGCGATTGCCGACCAGCCTAGTTGAGCGTTTTTTGCTTGCACCATAGCTGTGCCTGCAAAGGCAACCAATAAAGTAAATACCAGTGCTTCTAGCCCCCAAGCCACCTGCCTTGAAAAGCTAATTTCAGCACTGTAAAGGGCTGAATAAATACCCTGTGATATTGCTAATAGCAACAATAACGATGCTGTAATTAGGGTGGTGCGTTTATGTGTAAATTCCATTATGGGCCTCTTATGATTTTATATTTGACGCTTTCAACAGTTGTTGCGGATTTAAATGTATCAAACTGCTTAGTTTCTGTATTTAAATAGCGTTTATTACTGTAGGTATAAGACAGGTAAAGCGAGTTAATTATTTCACTTAAACCTATAAAAGAATTAATTAATAGCAAACAAGCTCAAGCTAAAGTTTTTAATTCCCCCTAACTTTTCAAAGCCGCTTTGGTTAAGCCATCTGTGCCTATAAAACACGGCATTTTATAACCGTTTAGTGAATTGACTTTAAATTACTAAACGGGTGTTAATTTTGAGTATGTAGTGAAATGGTTTATTACTTACTTCGTTAAGATAAAAACCTAAAATTAGACCAGTCACTTAACAGGGCAGGATCATACTTTGTAAACATTCATAGTTTATGATCTAATACTATAAATTTCATCACTTTATATTTCTTATGTCCTTATTCTCCCATTTAGAACTTGTAAAAGATAACCGCTCAACTATCAACCAGCATCATAACCTTGTCGATGTACTTTTCCTTATTATTAGTGCTGTAACATCTGGATG
>NZ_JASDCD010000051.1:0-3568 GCF_030408095.1 Pseudoalteromonas sp. APC 3893 | reverse complement strand
ACCTACAAAAATGATAAAACGTGAACTCGGAAACGAGTGGCATTAAGCTTTGATCGGCAAAATCATTAAGAACACAAAAGTGATCATTATCGAGTGATTTTCGTGATCAAAGCTTAATGAGAATAAGTGATCAAAGTTAATGCCATTAGGTGATCAAAGCTGGGGAGAATATGCATCAGGAACATTTCTTGAATGTCTTTATCTGGTATTTGTTTTATTAGGTATCTATCAAGCGAACTAATGTTTTTATATTTCTTAGCTAAAAATAGTTGCTCGATAGTTTCTCTGGCTAACTCGCCAAATGTAGAGTCCAAGTGCATACCATCAAGGTATAAGTCGTTTATTCTGGTACCGAAGCCATTTGATTTCTCCTGAGTTATTTTGCCATCAATCTTAATAATTGAAACTATATCATCGGGTAGAAAGTCACTTAGTATGATAGGAGAGTGTGTTGTCAAAATTGTATTTATGGTTGCTCTTTTAAGTCCATTGTGATTTTTAAAATGGTTTATTATATCAATAACCTCACTAACAACTTTTCTTTGCCACTCAGGGTGAAGGTAGGCATCTATTTCATCTACAAGTAATTGGATATTTGAATAACCTTGTGAAATTAGCTGGTCGATGCCAGAGAAAATACGAGATTGTAGCTTTAATCTAGCTTCTTCACCTGAGCTAAGAGCATACCAACCATATGTAAAGTTATCTGCGGTATAATAATTTAGTTTGTTAAATTTTTCAGATATGTCGGCTATTAGTTGGCTATCCTTAAGATCGAAAGAAATGTATTTGGTATCAAAGTTAATATTTATATCGTTGTCTAGCAATGATTGAGTCATCTCTTCTAAGTTATCTCTAAAAGATTCGGACTCATAAATTATGTCTTCAATAGGATCACTTTTACTTAGTAGGTTATTTTCATCAATGTGTTGATTGATAATTTCAGGGATTTTCTCTTCAGAAAGTGAAGCTTGGAAAATTACATTTATATAAAACCATGCCCTTTCATTCGGCTCACTTATTTTCAAAGAGGCTTTTTTTAAGAAATCACTTATTAAATAGTTATATATATACCAAAATGTATCATCACTGAGTCTGTGTTTTTTATTGATGTTTCTGTAGGGTGATTGCATGTACCTACTTAAGGCTTTTTTTATTATTGTACTAGTTATCGGCCTTTCTCTAGAAATATTCTCTATCGAGAATGTTATCTCGTTTGCTAATACAGCAGCTTGGCTCTTTTCAGTTTCATCGATGATTAAATGATAGAAATCTCGATTTTTCATCAATGTAGAAACGTTATCACTAGTTAGCTTATTTACTGCTTGTTCAAGGTAATTCTTACTTGAGGGGTAAATGTGGAACCTAAATGATAAGGATGCTCCAACTACTTTTTTTTGATAGTTGATATATTCAGCATACTTTAATTCCCTAGCAACCTCAGCCATAAGAATTTTTTTCTTTGTTACTCTTTTCTCAAGAAATTTATTTGAAGATAACTTTAGTACATTCTTTTTTTCTTTACTGCGTTCATTAAAAGCAAATTTGTTTAAGTCAAAAAGATTGGTTATAAAAAGTAGGCTAGTCCTATTGTTTGGATTATACTCATTAATAGGGCTGCCATTAAGGAAAGCTTCTGATAAAGAGTTGTTTTTTACATAATACTTCGAGTCAACGTCATTCCAGAAAACAGCTGCACCAATTCCTACAATTTCACCAAAAGCCCCTTCAATGAACTCTAAAATTGATGTTTTACCAGCCCCATTTTTACCTATTATTAGTTTTATATTTTGTCCACGATAATATTTTTCTTTAAACTTACAATGCTGTTTTTTTACACGAATGTGAGGTCTATCGAAATCACAGATGAAGTTTTGATTCAGGTTCACGAAGAGATCTTTAATACCTTTATATTCATCAATGTATATACAAACAAGTTCCATATGAGAAGGCTACAATTTTTTATGATAGGCATAGATTGCTAGATCCCAAGCATTTTTTAAAGAAGAAAAGTGAAAAAGTTAGATTTAAGTATAAATTCAGGTAAAACTAAAATATCCTTAGTACACTTTCAGGTTGAATACTAAGAGAATCTTAGCAGGATGTAATTAACAGCTAAGGTTCATATGGAAACCCCAATACCTCCACGTCTAAAATCTGCAAGAAAAGCAGCTGGACTTACCCAGCAGCAGCTTGGAATGGCTTTAGGTTTGGAGCCAAACACGGCTAGTGCTCGCATGAACCAATATGAAAAAGGCAAACATGCCCCAGATTTTTTAACCATGAAACGCATTGCTAAAGAGCTAGATGTGCCAGTAGCTTATTTTTATTGTGAAGAAGATGATCTAGCTGAGCTAATACGTGTTATTGGGAAACTGACAGAAGAAGAGCAAAAAGAATTATTAAGTACTTTGGGTTCAAAATAAGGTTGATGGAAATGAGTTTTAACACATATTTAATAATAAACATTGAAAAATGAAATGGAAAAGCCATCTAAAATTGAGGATTAGCCAGAGTTGTGAGCTGCATCGGATCTAACAACTCTGGCAAAGATCGTGAACTTAAATCTTTTCAGCTGACTTAGATTGGTTATTTCGACCTTTTAGATGCAAATGGGCAGATTCTGAAATATCACATCCGATAGCTTGTCGATTTAAGTTATTGGCAGCTACTAAAGTAGCTCCTGAGCCAAAAAAAGGATCGATGATGATTTCATTTTCCTTACTGCTTTGAGAGATAAGCGTTTCAATTAACTTAACTGGTTTTTCAGTAGGGTAGCCCCTATATACTCTTTTACAAGTGAGGATGTCTGGCACGCTTAGATCATTTAACTTGCGCTTACCTTTCTCGAAAAAAAGAATATATTCGTGTCTGGCTCTGTAATGATAACCCATTCCGATAGTTACTTTATCCCAAATTATTGGCTTCCAAAACTTGAAACCTACTTTTTCAGCTATTGGCTTAATATAAAACATTGTTTCTTGATCGCAGAATAGATAAAAATGCGAACCTTTTTTAAGTACTCTGTAAATTTCTATTAGTAGTTCTTCAAAGCGATTATTTGGAAATATGTCGAACCATTGATTGCTTGACGATTTACTTACTTTTAGGCGAGTGGTGGTTCCTATTTTTCGATGTTTTTCTAATGATTCGTAGGGTGGGTCAGTAATTAAAAGATCAACACTTTCGGTTGAAAGTGTTGATAACCAATTTACCGCATCATCTTTAAATACTTGCATTAAATCTCTTTAGTTAAAGTGTGCTGCATAATCGGCCATTGTGTGAGCTTTTTGATGCTGTCCCCTTCGGTAAATGGCGGCAATCTATACAATAGCTTTGGAAACCATCGGGGTTTTGTGACGATTTACGTGCGGGAGTTTTACCAAATGAGTTAGGGTAATAATGAAATACGTGTTCCGAACCATTTGCATCAGAGCAATGTGAATCGCCCCGAGTTCATCGGAGACCAGTTTGTTTAAGTCAGGCCACTTTACCTGACTCGTTTAAATTATCATAGTAGTCTGTTTCATATTGAGCTGGTGAAATATACCCAATTGAAGATAATAAG
>NZ_JASDCD010000050.1:0-4230 GCF_030408095.1 Pseudoalteromonas sp. APC 3893 | reverse complement strand
CTTATTATCTTCAATTGGGTATATTTCACCAGCTCAATATGAAACAGACTACTATGATAATTTAAACGAGTCAGGTAAAGTGGCCTGACTTAAACAAACTGGTCTCCGATGAACTCGGGGCGATTCAGTTGGGCTTATTATTTATGTTATTGCATGGATAATGAAACAGGCTCAACAGTTACAACAAGAGCAAGAGTTAGTAATTTAATGGCAATAATAATCGATTTAGATGTGATGCTTGCAAAGCGTAAAATGAAGTCGGCAGAACTTGCTGAAGCTATTTGTATTACTCCACAAAATTTGTCCGTATTAAAAGCAGGGAGAGCAAAGGCTGTTCGATTTACGACGCTTGATGCGATTTGCAAACACTTAGAGTGTCAACCGGGCGATATCTTACGTTTTGAATCTGATGTAGACAAAGACGACCGCTGACGAGTAAATATTAAAGCACTCTTACGTTCTACTTTAGCAATTCAACAAGCGCTATTTATGTGCTTGATATGCTACTCTTCAAGAGAGATCTCAAGTGACAGAATATCTGCCTGGCTTACCTTTTTTGATAAAACATAATAGCTGTCGGTAACAGCTTGTAGTTGATCACAAATTTGTTCGCATAGTGTAGCTAACTCGTGTTGAGGCTTTAATCCTTCACTTTTATAACTGTAAAACCCAAGTTGGAATTTGTTGTTTTTAAAGCTGCGATAGTAAATACCGTCTTTGCTAGGGAATACACGCAGCTTTGCCCCAGGTACTGTAACTAATTTTGTTTTGGTACTGATATTTTCAATTGTATCGTTGGAGGCCGCGATTATCTGCTGTTGTTCATTTTTAAATAATTGGCGAGCATTTAGTTGTTCATGTAATGACTGCTTTTGTGACGTGGTTAGGTTGTATTTGTAAAGCCAATCTCCTTGAGCTGATTTATCAACATACATAAATGTATCATCGTTTTCTAGCGCTATGAGCGGGATGCCGAGTAGGTTATCTAACCATTTTATATTTACGTTATTACCTAATATGCTAATAACAAAAGGGCGATTGTTAAGTGCACTTATAAGATGTGTGTTACTTAGCCAAACAGGAGGCGCTAGTGCGAGTTCTTGTGTGTGATTGTCAAAAATAATAGATTCATTATTTGAATCAAGCTCTTTTAAAAGCAGCTGTGGAATACCATTTTTACTGGATATATAGGTAACCATTTTTTCATTTGGCGATACAGCAGCGCTGGTATCTACACTATTTGAGTCTGAAATTTCTTTTATATTTGAAACATCAGTTCTATTTGCAAGGTATAAGTCTTCATCAGTACGTCTTTGTAGAAAGTACAGCTTACCTGCAACTGATTGGATATACTGCACAAAATGGTAGTTATTGTATGTTATAGATTGCCAGTCACCGCTAACATGGAGCTCAGACAAGTTTTTTCCATTACTTAGTAAGAGTGATTGTTGGTCTTGCTGCCAAGTTAAAAAGTACCAATTATGGTCAAGCGCTTTTATTGTCTCGAACTGTTCAGTTTTAATGTCAAAAGTTTTAACCACAGAGATTGAATCTGTATTAAAGCCAATGACTGCAAGTTTATTTTGTTGTGGTGATAAACTAATTTTATATGGTTTAAACGTATCATTTGGAGTGAGAAGTTTGCGCACCTCACCTGAAATAAGATTATGCTGGTAAAGCGTTACATTGCGGCTATGTTCAGAGGCATTTATGTTTGCGAGGTAAAATAGTTGTTGTTTTTTATCTATAAAAAATGGGCTATTCCAACTAATGTCACTGCGCCTAATAAGTTGTGTTTGTTGTGTAGGTTGTAAGTCGTCATCTAATAATATTTGCCCAAACTCAATAGTACTATCGTGTGATGCTGAATAGACTAATGAATTAGCGTTGCGCCATGCTAGGTATGTGTAGTTTTGTGCTTCTTTCGTAATTTTCCATGTTTTTTTACGCTTTAAATCCTTAATGTAAATATGCTTATTTGTGCCTTGGTGTGACTTACTTCTTATAATTGCCATGTGAGTATTATTTGAACTAATGCGCATGTAATGCTCAATTGCTTTACTTGAGGTAATTGGCTTTAGATTATTTAAAGTCTGTTGTGATGCTGGCGTGTTTTGCCAAGTAGCCCAAGTAATGACTAAAAAGATCAAGGTACAAAGAACGGCGACATAGAGAGCTACTTTATGGCTGTTCACTTTAGGTTTTGTGTAAACTTTGGCGTTGGCTGGGTTACTTGGTGAAGAGATTATTGCTTGCAAACTATAACCACGTTTAGGGTGTGTTTTTATTAACTCTTTATCGTCATCACACAATGCTTTTCGTAGCAGTGCTATATTGCGCCTTACCGAGTTCGGGCTGTAAATAGAGTGGGGCCAAACTTGTTTGAATAGCTCTTCGGCGGAGATAATGCTGTTTGCGTGTTCGCACAATACAATAAGCATTGCCATTACTTTAGGCTCAAGCAGCTGAGTACGACCATGCACAGAGACTTCCCCTGAAGTTGGGTTTACACGTGCCTCGTTAATATAGAATACATTAGAGAATAACGGGGGATTAAAGCTTGCTCCTAATTTATTGTTATTGTTGATTATTCTTTTCCTTAATGTTTTCTTAATTGTTTTTTAAGCACAAATTCATCGCTTATCTGTGAATTTGACGCTATCAAAGTCAGCCAGCTAATTCTGTTTTTATGATAAACAAATAATGAAAAAAGGAATACGTTAATATGCGACTGATGCAAATAATATTACTTCTGGTATTAGCATACCCTGTTGCTGCAAAGCAGCTTGATGAACCTCAATTAGATACTTCAATAATAGTTGAAGAGTTCTTAACTGTATTTAACAGTAATGATGTTGAGGCTATTACTAAATACGTTGATGATCACTTTGCACAGCAAAGCCTTAATCGTTGGCAGGGGACTGGCCGTGAACGTTATATAGGTTACATAACGAGTATGGCTAATTTACACAAGCAATTGAATCTAAAGAGTACAACGCAAAGTTTACAAAACCAAACACTGCGGGTGACAAGTCATGTTGATTCTAACACGACAGGGCTTAGTTATGATTCAGTCATTTTATTTGATCAACAGCATAAAATAACTAATTGGTACCTCTCACTGAATGATACATTTAAACTAGATGATGAAAATATAACCGAATTAAAAGTCACTCAAGCGATTCAAAACTTAACAGAAAAGCTTGCTAAAAATGGTTTTTTTTCGGGCACAGTGTTATTTGCTAAAGCTGATAAGGTGTTATTCACAAAAGCCTATGGTTTGGCATCTAGGCGTTATGATGTAAAAAATAATCTTACTACTAAGTTTCAAATAGGCTCTATGAATAAGATGTTCACTAGTGTGGGCATTATGCAATTGATTGAAGCAAATAAATTATCACTTGATGATAAGCTTACTCAATACATGGATAGAGATTATTTTGGAGTGGGCGACTTTGATTCTATCACCATAGAGCAATTATTAACGCATACCTCAGGCTTAGGTGACATTGCGGGTTTTGAAGCTAAGCAATCACATATTCGTTCATTGCAAGATTCGCTGCCCTTATATAAAAATATCCCATTAAACTTTAAGCCTGGTAGTCAGTGGCAATACAGCAGCACCGGTATGCGCATGCTGGGCCATGTTATTGAGTCTGTTTCAAAGCAAGATTACTACGCTTTTATTCAACAGCATATTTATCAAAAAGCGGGTATGACTGATAGTGGGAGTTTTGATTTAGATGTGCCCATTAAAAATACAGCAAGAAATTATTGGTATTCGTTTGAAACCAACGCCATTACAGAGAATTTGATGAAGCAAGCTGTCAAAGGCGGTCCTGCTGGTGGCGGGTACTCAACTGTTGGTGATTTGCATAGATTTGCGCTTTCATTAATTAATCATCAGTTGTTAAATACTGAGTTAACTTCTCAAGCTACGTCTGCAAAACCAGAGCTACATTCACCTAATTATGGTTATGGATTTTCGGTCAGAGGTGATGAGGGTAATCAAATTATAGGGCATAATGGCGCTCATTTAGGCATGAGTGCACAGCTTAATATTTATCGTGATAAGGGCTATATACTTGCTGTGTTGGGCAATAGTCCAGGGCGGGAGCATACTTTGATTAATTTATAATCCAAAAAATATTCTCGCCCGATAATCATCACTCCAGCTTGCCTTTTTGATTTTGCTACGTTGACTTGGGGCCCCGCATTCGCATTGCCTCA